>JASHRP010000813.1 GCA_030037375.1 Bryobacteraceae bacterium
ATTAAGACGCTCGAGTTCCCGTCGCTGCCGGTTCTGCCGAATCGCGATCAGCGGTTCTTGTTTCCTTTGGAAATCGATCGGGATCAGACGCAGTTCACGCTACGGGCCCGTGTCAGCCTCGGTCCGCCCGAGATTCTAGAAGCGTTTGCGAAAGTTGAGATCGCGCCTGAGCCGGTTGCCGAGCCAACACCAACGCCCGATCCCGAACCCGCTCCAGTGCCCCCTCCGGAACCCGATCCGGAACCCGCCCCCGCTGCAGAACAAAAGTGAGCATCCGATCATGCGAGCCGTCACAGTCCGGAGGGCATGGCGCCTTGGGACCCCGCTCGCATTGGTCCTCGGCGCCCATACCCTCGCCGGGCAAGGTGAGGCGACTGTATCGACGCAAGGCTTCTACATGGGGTCAACGGGCCAGCAGTCCATAGACACAACCGGTCTCGCTCTTCACTTTCAGCAATTCATCCCCAGCGTTGGGCTGCTGGACTCCAAGCTGGAAAACTACGAAGGCGATGGCCTCTGGCAGCATGGCGACAATTACCTCGAATTGCGAGGGCTGGTGTGGAAAGATACCCGATGGACTTTTCGCTATGGCAACTGCCGGGTGCCGACCACCCTTACAGCATTTCCGTTCAGTAACTTCCTCAACCCGGACTTGACCCTCCGTGGCGGATGCGCCGAAGCTCGCAGAGGCCATTTTTCTTACTCTGTGTTCGACGGCACTGAAGTGCTACAGAGCGGTCCGCGGATTCCGTTTTGGCAGAGTACGCCGCAAAACGTCATGGGAGCGAGCGCAAAGTATCAACTGGGCAATCTGGAGCTCGCCGTCCGTTATATCAGGCTCAACAACGCGGTGGATCAGTTGGAGCAAAACTCTTTTCTATTTCCCGCCAACCGGCAGTTTTCCCAAGCTGATGTCTTCACGGGAAAAGTTTCCTATAAGTATAAGGAGCATTTGCGCCTGTACGGCGAAGAGGACTTCAGCCAGGCTAATCTCCTAGAGCAAGACACGCCTACTGGCAAACATCCGTGGTCTAGTTTGTTCGGAGCCGCTTTCGATTCTCAGCGAATCAGCGTGCGGGCGAATTACTCGGACCAGGGAGTATTGACGCTCCCAGTGGTAGGGTACTTTGCGGGAGACCGCCGCGGGCCCTTCGCCGATCTTCGCTTCCGGCCGTACCATTGGCTGGAGCTCTTCGGATCCGCCGCGCGGCAATCGAACAACCTCGAGCAGGAGTCAACGGTGCCTACGCTGCGCAGCGCCTCGGCAATGGCCGGTGCGTCCGTGCATTTGCCGTTTCGAATGAGCGCTTCTGTTCAACTTTCCGACCTGGACCTCAGAGTGAACACGGTGGCGACCAACGAACAGACGGCGTCCGGCAATCTCATGACGACGGCTACCCTGACCCGGCCGTTCGCGCACCACAACCTCAACGTCACGCTGCGGGAGATAAGGGTAAACTCCAACGGGAAGCCCGATGTTCAGACCTCGCGTGAGGTAGAGGACACCACGCACTGGCGAAATTTTGTCGTCGGTGGTGCGATCCGCTTCGACACCGATCTCAGCGATTCGCGCAGGAATACGATTTATGGCCGCGGCAATGCGCAAGTCCACTTGAAGAAGCTGACCGCCTACACTTACTTCGAGATTGGCCAAGACCTGGTCAATCAGAGCGTCTTCACCACCAGCGCCATCCGCACTTCCGTCCTCGGACTTTCGAGCCAGATGCCCGGAGGCTGGGAGTTGCAGGCCGAAGCCTTCCGCTCAAATTTGACGACGATACTGAATCCTACCAATGTCTTTCTGCTCGCGACGCAGGGCTCGGCTTTCCCCGGGGCTTTGAGCGGCCTGAACCAATGGAGCGTCTACCTTCGCATGACGCGGCAGTTTGCTTGGGGACGGGATCGGGGGCAGGAAGATTTGGACCGCTACACCGTCGAGCAGATTCCCATCGTTGGAGTTGTGGAGGGAATCGTCCGCACCCAAACAAAAACCGGCATCCTTCCCGCAAACGGGATTACCGTGAGCGTCGACGACGCGCGATTCTCGGTAACCGACGATAACGGCCGCTACCGGCTCGCTAACGTGCCGGAAGGCTATCATGCAATCCGGCTGGCCTTGGACAAATTGCCGACGGACCTCGAACCGGGACCGCTTCCGCCCGACAAGTACACGATCGTCAGAGGAGGACAGACCGCCAGGGAAGACTTTCTGGTCTATCCGCTGACCGGGTTCTGCGGCAATGTGGAAGGCCCGCCCGGAGTCGCTCTCGACAACATCGTACTTCGGCTCATGCCCTCGGAGAAATACACAACGCCGGATCCCGACGGCGGCTTTTGCTTCTACAACATTCGTGAAGACGACTATGACGTGGAGCTGGATTCCTCCACGCTGCCCCCGCAAGTGAGGCCGTCGAGCCCGGTGACCGCGCCCTTTGCATTGAAACTGACGCCGGAAGCACAACCTGCGCCGGTTGTATTTCGCCTGGGTGCGATCGTCGAAGAGAAGCCGATCCGGAAAGTGCTCGAGGATAGGGTAATTCGAATCGCCCCGGAACGGCCCAAGCCCGCCGCTACGGCGCGTGCGTCTGTGGTGCAACCGCCAGCATCCCAGAACGATCCAGCCAAGAACGACGCATCCAAGAGCGATCAAGGGAAGCGCCTTCCTGTATATCCGGGACAGGTCAGCCGTCCCGGTGCGACTTCAGAGCCCGCGCAGCCGACGGAGGCAGCGCCGCCGCCCACGAACCGGTCCGCTGCTGCCGTTGCTCCTTCGGTCCCGAGGCCGGCGCCCTCCCTCAGAGCGGGAGACGCGCAACGGGCAAAGGCCCAAGCAGTCCAAGCGGCCGAGTTGCATAATACTCGCGGCCGGAAGTTGACAGCGCAAGGAAAATACACGCAAGCGATTGCGGAACTGACTCTGGCCATCCAGCTCAAGCCGGATTATGCGCTGGCTTACAACGCGCGAGGGTTCGCCTACCTCAAGGCTCGCCGTCCGAAAGAAGCTCTGCGGGATCTGGATCGGGCAATCAGCCTCAAGCCGAATTACCTTAACGCGTACCAGAACCGGGCCAACGCCCGCAGGGTCCTCGGAGATTCGACCGGAGCAGCACAAGATGAGGCCAAGGTTGGCGAGTTAAGAGGTACCGAGAAATAGAAAATCTTCGCCGGCCTCAGATAGGCGGAAGGATCGGCCCGGTGGGCGGGTGAACGGTGCGTCGGGCACGGAGCGTAATTGCGTTGCTCCCATCCGAAGTAGTCAGGCAGATAAGCGCGTCGGGCGGTCCGGGGATGGTCGATAGTGGAATGAGGCGGATTCCTGATTGGGCCACAACGGAGGCTTCCGCAAGCGGCTGTTCGCAGCTCTCGGCCTTCCAAATGGAAGCTCGCGCGCCTGGCGCGAGACGGATTTTGAGCAGCAGAGCATCGTTACCGAGGTAAGAAAGCGCCGCTTCCGGACGGACTTGAACCAGGAGAGTTTCCGTCACGGAGCGCGATGCTCCAAAGATGGTCAAGGGAATGACCCATAAGGAGCTCACGAAAGCTACGACTTTCAGTCCGATCCGCATCGTTCCCTGAACTATGCGGGAAACGCCGTGACCTCGAATGATGCCCGGATATCAGTACCGGAGCGTATTGTAAGGGTACGCCGCGCCAACCCCCGTGCGGCTTGGTGTGACTAAGCCGTCTTTGCCGGCGCGGGTTTGGTCTCAGCGGGCGCGGACTTGCTTTCCGATTTCGATTCGCTCCCGCTCGACTTGTCGGAGGATTTCTCGGATGACTTGCTGTCCGGCTTGCTCTCTCCGGATTCAGTCTTCCCTTCCCCTTTGGCTTCGGGCCTCGAGCCGCCCTTGGCGTAATCGGTCACGTACCAGCCGCCGCCCTTGAGCTGAAAGCTGGAAGCCGAGAGCAGCCGTTCCACCGCGCCTCCGCATTCGGGATGCGTGGTCAGAGGCTGATCGGAGAACTTTTGCAGAACTTCAAAAACTTTCCCGCACTTCGAGCAGCGGTATTCGTAAAGAGGCATGTTCTAACAATCGACGGCTAAGCTTTAATTCGCCAGCAGTACGCGCTCTTCCGCCTTTTGCAGAATCAGGTCCGGAGCGTTCGGGTTTCTGGGCGGAGGAGCCGGATCCGGATTGTCGATGTCCACGTCGGGCTGCAGCTCGGCTTCGAGTTGTGGCGTCGACGGCATCACGCCGTTGTCTTGGATGGACTTTCCGTCCGGCCCGTAATACTTGGCCACCGAAAGAATCACGGCGCTGCCGTCGTCAAGGTTGACGGCCTTGCGGATGGCTGCGTCGCCATAGGTACGCTCCCCGACCACCTCGGCCCGCTTCGATTCGAGGAGCGCCGCGGCAGCGACTTCCGCTCCCCCCGCGGTCGCCCGATTCGTCATGACCACCAGCGGCTTCTTGGTGATCTGCTTACTCGCGACGGCTTGGAAATCCTGGCGAGGAATTTTTTGTCCGACCGTGTAGCTGATCAGACCCTTATCCATGAACAGATTCGCCAAGGCGATTCCGTCGTCCGGCGTTCCTTCGCAAGAATGACGAAGGTCCAGAATGAACTTCTGCGCGCCCTGCCGGTCAAGCTCCTCGACTTTTTGGGCGATCGCCTTGACGCTTGCTGCGTCCACGTCGACCGTGGAGACGAGACCGACCTGAGTGCCATGGTCGTCCACGATGCGGCCGGAAACGGCCGGAATTTGGATCATGGCGCGAGTCAGGGTAATCTTTTGGGGGTCGGAGCGGATCGTGCGCAATACGCTCATCTCAACGTTAGTTCCCGGATCGCCTTGCAGCAGAATCTCCGCGAAGGCGAGCGGCATGTCTCGCGTCGCCACATTGTTGATCGACTCGATAATGTCGTTGGTGGTCAAGCCGGCCATTGCGGCGGGGGAGCCGGGCACCGCGTCCACGATCGCCATGCTGTCCGCTTTTTTGGCGAGAACCAAGCCTACATCCGCGGTTTTCCTATCGCGCGCGGCAAGGTACTGCTTGTACTGCTCCGCGTTCAGATAGCTGGCGAACGGATCGATCGCCTGCAACATTCCGGTGATGCCGCCGATCGTGACCGCCTTCATATCGGGCGGCTCCACGTATTGGGTCTGAATGTGAGACAAGACTTCCGAGTACACCCGGATGTGCGAGATCGAGGAATCCGTGGTTCCCCCGCCGCGAACCGCGCCAACCAAAAGGAGCGCGACAACAGCGGTCGAAAACCCGACCACTGCAAACTGAAAACGACGATTCATAGGCCTGACACCACCTGAGTCCAGAATAGCAGAAACCTGCAAGAACAACCCAGTTGGACGGGGAGCTTCGCGCTCCTGTCTGGGCGCTACTTTGCAGGCGAAGCTGACGGACTTACTTTGTTCGCCGAGCCCGCCGACCCGGCCGGGGGCTGGCCTCGGCGCGGCCGGGGACCTCTCGGTCCGCCACGGCCATACTGCCGACCCTCAAGAGCTTGCCACTGCTCCTGGGTCAGCACGATCCGCATTTTCAGGCTAACCATTGTGAGCGCGCGGGTCAGGTTTTCGCGAGCGTTGGCGTAATCGTCGACTGCGGCGTCAACCTTGCTCTCGTCGATTTCCGGCTGATCGTAAATCTCGGTCAAATTGGTCTCGGCCTTCATCACGGCGCTGCGTAACTCCATCAATCTTCCAACCGAAGCCTGTTGAATCGCGGTTAGCTGCTTGGTTTGCGCTTCTGAGAGGTTCAAGCTGTTTACGGCGAGCTTGTTCTCCCACCAGGGGGTGTTGATGATGGAAGGCTGCGCCAGCGCCAACCCGGCGGTGAATACGCCCAAAATCAGCGCCTTATGCATCCCAATCAACCCCTTACGCACAGCAACGTCCTACTGTTCCCCGCCGTCGCCGTTTTCCTCAAACAAAGCCCGGATGGGAGCCGCCGCCCGAGGCTCAAACGTCTCCTCCATCGAGTATAGATCCGAGAACAACTGTTCATTGTTGGCCACCGAATCCACTTGCACCGCGGCAGCAGCGGGAACCGGGACCGTTTGCCGTTGGGCGTGCGGATGGAACAGGAACACGCCGATCGCCAGCAGGAACGCCGCGGCCAGAGCCGGAGCCAATCGCGCTGGCAACGCCTCAGCCCGCTTCACGCGAGCCTGAACCCCACGCCGCTGCGCCGCCAGAAACTCTGGCGTAGCGGGAAACTCCTCCGGCCGCAGCCGGGCTTTCGCCGCCGACATGGCTTCGAGACGGAGGGAACAATCGGCGCACTCCAGAAGGTGCGCCTCCTTTCCCCCCAGACCGTATACCTGGTTCAACAATTCGTCCTGGTTAAGGTGGCTGTTCATCTCGATCCCTCGTACAAATCGCGCAATTCCTCGCGCAGCTTTGAGACCGCGCGAAACATGTGCGCCTTCACTGTTCCCACATCCAAGCCGAGAAGCTGTCCGATCTCTTCCAGGCTCAAGTCGTCATAATGGCGCAGAGTGAATACAGCGCGTTGCCGGGCCGAAAGCCGGTCCAGGGCCGATACCAGCCGCGAGGAGATCTGCCCCGCAAAATAACGGTCTTCGGCTTCCGGCGCGGTCGACCGCATCATCGCCAGCGCGGTCGCCTCGTCCTTGGGTACCGGCATCTTGCGCCAAAACCGCCATTTCCGCGACCGCAACCGGTCCAGGCAGGAATTGACGGCGATACGGGTCAGCCAGCGCGCCGGATCGTCCAGCTCCCGCGCTTCCTTGCGCAGCGCCTGGTACGCCTTGAGAAAGGTGTCCTGGGTCGCGGAGTCGGCTTCATCGGGATCTTGCAGAAGACGCTGGCAGAGTGAGAACACGCGCCTCTGCTCTGAGGCCATCCACAGGTTGAAGGACGCCGCAAAATCCTCCGCGGCGCCGCCTTGTGCGAGCGCTTCCGCGAACGGCACCGTGAGTTGCTCCGTCACATTCCTCAAGACGAACTTAATTTTATAACGGTTTACCGGACAAAGGGGGCCGGGCCGTAGGCGCTGGAGCGCCGGGACTTACTGGGCCCCGAAGGCCACCACGCGAGCCGGGATCAATGAGCCGCCGCGCCCTTCGTGCTCCGGTTCCGGAGACGAGTCGAAGTCGTCAATGGTTTTGGAGATAGCGATCCTGCCGCCGCCCTGGGAAATCGGGATCGGCATGGGACCCGCCGCCGGCGCGGGCGTCAAGCGTGTTTCGCCTGACCCGATGGATCCGGCCGTGAATATGGATTCCTTGGGCAACTGATCCAAGTCGTGGCCCTCTTCCACCACCATTTCGTGCTCGATCCAATTCGACAACGGAATATTGCGGAAGAACAGGCGTTCCTGCATCACCATGGTCTTCTTCGATAGGGACAGCGACCGGCTTTCGCGCATGTAACTGCGTTCTTCCACACGGAATTCCTGCATGAAGTCGTCCATCGCGATCCGCTTGGTGGATTCCTCGGCGGCCTTGATGCGCTCCTCCATGGTCACCTTCTGCGAGGTGATGGTCGCGCGGGCTTCGGCCAACGATTCCCGCTCCTTGGCCAAGGCGACTTCCATCTTGGCCTGCATTATGTAATACGACAACAGTGCACTGCCTCCGGCCACGAACACCGGGAGGAACAGCCATAAAAGTGCGTCCATATGCATCGGCATACCCTACTGCGAATCTATCGGCGGGATATGGGAAGAAAGTTAGGGTTGTAGGGCGAATCCGTTAAATGGATTAAGGCACCCAGGCCTTGCGAGGGCATGGAATAACCTATCGCCGAATGGAATCAATGAGTTGACATCAGAGCCGGCCCGGGTCGGTCCACCCGCCACAGTCCCGTTCCAAATCGGTTTTGCCCGGTTGCGCTACTCTCGCGGATCGCCGTTGCTTTTTTGAACCTATATTGATATGCTCCGTGGCCATCAATCACATATATTCTATCGCTGTCATCGCGGAGTTTCGTGATGACGATGCTAGTTTTGGCTTGCCAGGGAGGTTAGCGTGCAGTTAAATGTCTACGTGGTTGCGATCGCGGCCGCGACCGCATGCGGCATTCTTTCGGTTAAATGCGCCTTGTCTTTTTTCGTGAAGGAAACGGGCCTTTTCACGGCGGTCGCGCTCATGGCGCTGGCGTGGCTCATGCTGCTCCCTTACTACGGTGAACTTCAAACCAGCGGCGGAAAGTCGCAGTCCACTTCTTCAATCCTCCTGACGGCTTTCGGGGGTTACTTGTTCTTCGTCGTGGCTGGCCTGATATGCCGCTCAGCCTCCGCCTCGACGGAGGTCGACGTCATGGACCGATCCGCGTTGGCTTTGCTGGTTCCGCTGGCCACTGGATCGAAGCCGGATCTACTGAAGGGTCTTCTGAACATAAATGATGTCCAATTCGAAACCCTAATCTCTACGTCACTCGCGGCAGTCGGCTATATCCGTCTGTGGCACGCAGCCACGACGCTGAAGCCAGACCGTGCAGCCGGCTGGGTCTTGACGGCGTCCGCCTTCATTTATGCTGGCCTGGAGCTGGTATTCCTGTATTTTCAATTGAGGGACTCCGTCAGCTCGGCGATGGGCGCGACCTTTGTCTTTTCGTTTGCCATCAGCAAGCTCGTACTTACCTGCGCGCTCTTGTACGTCCTCATCAAATTCCTCGAGCCCGAGAAGAAAATAGCCGACATCCTCGGCGGCCTTGTCTCGTAGGAGCAGGCGAGCGTTCGAATCGTCCGGCGGCAGCCAACAGGTATAC
>JASHRP010000814.1 GCA_030037375.1 Bryobacteraceae bacterium
TCCGCCACGGTCAAATTCTGCGTCATGAATGAAGGGCGGCTGGTTTTTGAAGGAACGGAAGCGGAACTTCAAGCGGCGCAAGACCCGTACGTTCGCAAGTTCCTCCGCCACGGAGCCTCTTAATGCCCGCATCCAGCAAGACAACTTGGGCGCAGCTCAAAGTCGGACTGATGGCGATCGCCGCCCTGATCATTCTCGGAGTACTTATCTTCCTGATGGCGGGGCAGCAAGGCATTTTTCAGAGCACGGCTAAAATCTATACCTTTTTGGGCGATGCAGCCGCGTTGACCGAGGGCTCGCCGGTAACTCTCAACGGGGTGCCGATCGGCGGCAAGGTGACCAAAATCGAATTGTCAGGCTCCACCGATCCCAAACGCATCGTCAAGGTCACCATGGAGATTGGGTCCAAATATCTATCCGCCATTCCGGTGGATTCGCAAATCGATTTAGCCAAGCAAAATTTGTTGGGAACTCCCAATATCAACATCAGGCGCGGCAAGAGCGCGCAGACCATCCAGCCCGGAGCGGAGCTGAGCAGCACTCCGTCAACCGAAATCGAAGACATCTTCAGGCAGGGTTCGGAAGCTTTGACCACGTTGCAGGACCTGGTCAAGCAAGCCGGCGAGATCATCAGCGACATCCAAAACGGCAAAGGGAGTATCGGCAAGCTGCTGGTGGACCCCACCGTGGTGAACAATTTCATTGACATCGAGAATCAGTTCAAGCAGCTCTCCGCCGATCTTCATAACACCATCAGCTCCACCAACAATTCGGTGGGCAAACTGCTGAACGACAACGGCGCGCTCTACGACGACGTGCATAACATCGTTTCGCGCAGCACGAGGCTGGTGGACGATATCGACGACGGCAAGGGAAGCCTCGGCCAGTTCATTCAGAATCCCGACGTGCACGATCAGGCGGTGCAAATGCTGAATGACATCCACCAATTGCTCGCCGGAATCAACGCCGGCGAAGGCAGCCTGGGCAAGATCGTCAAAACAACGGAATTGACGGATGAGCTCAAGACCACGCTGGGCCGCGTGGATTCGCTGCTCGACAAGATGCAAAATGGCGACGGGACCTTCGCGCGACTGCTCAACGATCCTTCGCTGTTCCAGGACCTCGATTCCCTCACCCGCGAGAGCAACGGCTTGATGAAGGATTTCCGCTCCAACCCGAAGAAATTCCTGCATATCAAGCTGAGTATTTTCTAAACAATTGCGCTCGCTCGCGGTTAACGCTGACGATTTTGGATTCACTCCGGATGTGAATGAGGGCATCGTCGAGGCCCACGTCAAAGGCATCCTTACGTCCACGACCATCATGGCCACGGGCGCTGCGTTCGAGGACGCCGTCCGCCTGGCCAAGCAACATCCCACTCTCGATATTGGTTGCCATTTGGTCCTGGTGGGGGAATCCCCGTTCCCGCCGACCATTCCGAAGTTGCTCGAAGCCGTCGCGCGCAAGCGCATCCGCATTTACGACGAACTCGCCTCGCAAGTGCGGCGCATCGTTAATGCGGGTTTGCGCCCGACGCATCTGGACACGCACAAGCACACGCACCTCCTCCCCGCGGTGTTGCAAGCTGTGATTCGCGTGTCGGAAGAGTTCCGGATTCCGTGGATTCGCAGGCCCTTCGACTTTCCCTTGCAGCCCGGAGGGATTCCTTGGAAACGGCGGATCGTCAATAGCTTGTTCGGTTCTGTGCGCGGCCGGAGTGAGCGTCTGTTGCAGAAGCACGGCTGCCGTTTCACCGACCATTTCGCCGGCTTTCAACTCACCGGTAATTACGATGCCGCGACGCTGGTGGCTCTCATCCGGTCGCTTCCGGAAGGTTCCACCGAGTTCATGTGCCACCCCGGCCATTGCGGCCCAGAGCTTCGCGCCGCGCGAACGCGTTTGAAGGAAAGCCGGGAGGAGGAACTCCGCGCGCTGATGGCTCCGGAGGTTCATGAGGCGCTTGCCGCTGAAAATGTGCGCCTGGCTCCGTTCCCTCGGTTGTAGCCGCACAGCCGCGTGACGCGGCCCAAAAGCGGAAGAAGGACCGCTCGCGCCACCGTGCGTTGTGCGGCAGTAACTTAGTAACGCGGTAGCGTCAGCAGGAACGCAACGAATTGCGTGCCATTAAAGAGCGAGTGCACGATGGTCGAGGCAGCGGTAGACCCAGTCCGATGCCGCACGAATCCGAACACCACGCCCGCGACACCCACCAGAGTGATTTGCTGCCATGCCCACTGATATTGCGCGCCGTGCAGCAGGGCGAATGGAAGCGCGCTGAGAACGATTCCGGCAAAGGCGCCGAACGATTTCGCCAGTAACGGAAAAAGAAAGCCTCGAAAGAAGAGCTCTTCGTAGGTGGGACCGAAGACCACCGCGAATAGCATCACGATCATCAGCGATGCGCGCCCGGTGATTAAATCTTTGACCGGATCGGGCACTTCCGGCGCGTGGAGCAGAACACCCAATGACCCGACCGCGAACGCAAGCACTGGTCCCGCGAGCGCGGACCACAACGCGCCCGGCACCGGCCAGCTCCATCCGAGAGAGCGCCAAAACGACCTGCGATAGCGCCACGCGACGAGCAGATACAACGCCGCCAGAAGCATCGCGAAGAACGTTGACTGAAAGATCAGCGTCTGGACGCCCTTGCTGGACGCGCGGCTGATCTGTACCAGCAGCGAACCGGCAAGCATGCTCGGGAGGATGGCGGCCACCAGCAGCGCCAGGTCCTCGTAGGACCAAAAGGGAAAGTCGTCCTGGGCGGCTTCGGTTTCAGTCATCCAGCTCGATGAGAACCGCGGCGAGTAATGGAACCATCAGTTCGTGGTGGCCGGTGATCGCAAACCCGCGCCCGCCGGATCGCGCGTGCGGCCGCTCCACTACATTCACCTTCGGACGGTAATGCTGCAGGAAATCGAAGTTCACCGTAGTAAAGCCGGCGAGCGAATGCCCTAAATTTCGCACCACGGAAACGGCTTTCAGAAACACCTCCGGTAGCACGACCGCCGAGCCGACGTTAAGATAAACGCCGCCATCGTCCAAGCCGCGCACCAGCGAGCAAAGCAGCCGAAAATCGCGATGCGTGGATTCACCGATGGCCGCGGCATCCGCCGCGGGATGCGTGTGGGGAGTGTCCGTTCCCACCGCGACGTGCACCGTCACCGGAATCGAGACGCGGTACGCGCCAGCCACGAGGCTATGGGACGCGAACCCCGGTTTTGCGAGCGTCTCGAGCCGCTTTCCCAGCGCCTCACCCATTCCGAGCCCTTCCCGATTGCCATCGGCGATGGCAAGATTCATTTCGCGGCCGGTCTCCTCCGCCGCGCCAAACCGTCCGTCCGGGAGGACGGCCTCGACGTCTTCGCTGGTTTGTCCCGCGATCGCGATCTCGAAATCGTGAATAGAGGCCGCCCCGTTCATCACGAAGCCCGTCACCCATCCCCGCCGCATTAAATCGAGCAGCACATCGCCGAGCCCGCACTTCACCACATGCCCGCCCATGCCCCACAGGATCGCTCGCTTGTTTTCGCGAGCGCGCCGCAGTGCGTCCACCACGCCACGGAACGCATCGGCAGCCAGGATGCGCGGCAGCGACTCGATCCAGCCCGCGATTCCGGCGCCTTTTCGATAAGGGCGGGCGAAGTCTTCCACGCGCACCTTACCGCCCCGGGCTTCGATGGGGATGGTCTTCAGCGATTCGAACGACAGCGGTTCGGCCTTATAACGAGTCACGCCGCGCGGCCTTTCTTGATTACTTTGCTGAGCGCTTGCGCTGTATAACTCTTCGGATTCGCGACGATCTGCTCTGGCGTTCCGTACGCCACTAGCATTCCGCCGCGTTCTCCGCCCTCCGGCCCGAGATCGATGATCCAGTCCGCGGTCTTGATCACGTCCAGATGATGCTCGATCACCACGACTGTATTGCCGAGTTCCACCAGACTCCGCAGCACCTCCAGAAGCTTCGCGACATCTTCGAAATGCAGACCAGTGGTGGGCTCGTCCAGAATATACAGCGTTTGCCCGGTCTGGCGGCGGCTCAATTCTCGCGCCAGCTTAATGCGTTGGGCCTCCCCACCGGAGAGCGTCGTCGAGGATTGCCCCAGATGCAGATAGCCCAAGCCTACTCGCACCAGGGTCTCAAGCCTCATC
>JASHRP010000815.1 GCA_030037375.1 Bryobacteraceae bacterium
AGCATCCGTACCACTTCAGCAATGTCTTCGGGCCAGATCTTCCAATCTGAACCTTCCGCGGCCCCTTGACTCTGGCTTCCAGCCGTGGCTGGATGGCCAAACTCAGTTGCAACGCTTCCAGGCATCACGTAACTGACCCTCACGTTCTCGCTCCTCACGTCCTGCATTACCGCCTCGCTGAACCCGGTCAACCCAAACTTCGAGGCGTTGTATGCAGAGCCGCCGGCAAACGCATGCGCGCCTGCCAAGCTAACTATATTGACGATATGCCCGCCACCTCTAGTAACGAATCTGAATAAAGCTTCACGGCTGCAATAAAACGCGCCGCTGAGATTCGTATCGAGCACCGCCCTCCACTCTTCGAGAGTAATTTCCGAAACGGGACGGAACACTCCAACGCCGGCGTTATTGACCAGTACGTCAATCCCGCCGAAGCGGGTATCGACGAACTGGAAAAGTGCGCCAACCTCTTCATGGTTCTTAACATCGGCAACTCTGCCTTCGACTTTACCGGCATGTTCCGCCGCCAATTCGGCAACTGTTGCATCGACAGTTTCCTGCCGCCGTCCGCAGATGGTCACCGCAGCGCCTTCCTCGAGCAACGCTTTCGCGATTGCTCTACCTATTCCGCGCGAACCGCCGGTAACTAGGCACACGCGTCCGGCCAGCGAATACCCTCGTTCGGGGCCGGGCCGCGTAGGTTGATTGGTGCTTCCAGTAGGTGTAATCATGCCTCGATGATAGGGGACTCTGGAGGGTAATCCGGCAACTTTGCCTGACGCCTCGGAAGACGGCGCTAGTGTACGAGCGCGACTTTGATCTCGGCCGCAAATTGCAGCGCGATCCTCGGAACCACTAAAAGCAGCGGCCAGCCGAACAGCGCCCGCCGGTCACGCAACCCGATTGCGGCAAGAGCGATCAGCATCGGCGAAAGCGTCCGCCCGATCCCGTAAGCCGAGGCCCAGATGTCCTGATAGCCGATAATCGAGGCGAACGCCGCGAAGGCAACGGCGATGACTTCAGGCATTTCCCAATCCGCGATGCGCCTCGCGCCCTTGGCGACCATATAGACCGCCAGCGCGAAGCCTAGCCAGATACCCGCCAAGGCTAGAAGTTCTAGAACTGCATTCGCCCGAGGCCCATACACAGCCACCGGATCGGAGATCGCCTGGACAGTCCAGGTGACCAGGCCGCGGAACGGAATGCCGCCCCAAAACCCGGTCACGTCGGGGATGGTGTGAAACGCCACGAACGCCCACCAGCCAATCGCCGGGAGCGCGCACAGTGCTCCGTCGATCACGGCGCTGCGGTTCTTCTTGATCGCCCAATATAGGCACCACGCGACGATCAGAACGATGCCGGTTTCCCGAATCAACGGAGCAGCGACCAGCAAAACATAAGCCGGCCGGCGCGGCGTGCCTTGCGAATAATAAAGGAGGCCGACACAGATCGCCGCCAGCGGCAGATCCACCGTCATCCGGTCGAGCGAGACGGCGACAGCCGGTATGATTAGGAACGCCACGCCCCAAGCCGGGCTCCGGCCGAGCAGTTGAGCGTACCGAGCCAGCCACCAGACTCCGAGGAATACGAAGGCCAGTTGCAGACCCACGTACGCCTGGTCCACCCACGCATCGTTCCCGAACGCGAGCAGATGCGCCAAGGCCGGCAGCCCGATCCTCCGCCAGCGATAGCGAGGCGTGTCGACATAAGCAAGGAACCCGCGATGATTCAGTGGATCGTGCGCGATCAGGTAATAGAATTCGCCGTCGTAACCGTGCTCGTCGTGGACCCGGTAAGTATCGGCATCGATGGCCGGTGGAAGCTTTGCCTGCGCCCCGGCGTAAAACAACCCGTTGAGATGCCCAGCGTCGGCGAGGTCGACGTCGGCAATTAGCCAGAGGAGGGCGAGCAGGGTGGCTACAAGAGCGATAACGGCGGCGGAACGGGGCTTCGTGGACATGAATTTTAAATAAGTCGGATAAGATGAGTATAGAGTGGCAGTTTCAAGCGTTTTCTGGCTCCGCGTCGCGGTGTGTTTCTACGCCGTAGGATTGCTGCATTCCATTCTCGTCCTGCTGAAGCGCAGCGATGCCCTGTACACGCTGGCCCGCGGCGCATTCCGCATCGGCGCGACCCTTCAGGCGGTCTCGATCGTCGAGCTCGGCATGGCCCAAGGCCGCATCCCCGTTGGCGGCGACGTGCTCCAGACCATGAATCTGTGCGCCTTCCTGATCGCCGCGCTGTTTCTGGCTGTCGAGTGGAAGTACCATTTCGCCACGACCGCCGTGGCGCATTTCCCCCTGGTCTTCGTGATGACGCTGCTGGTTGCGGCAGCGCAGCGGCCGCTCTCCGCGCCGGGCGATGTTCGCGCGAGGCAGACGTGGCTGGCAATCCACATCGTCCTGATCCTCGCCGGGTATGCTTCGCTCGCGCTGACCGCCGCGGCATCGATCTGCTACCTGATCCAGGAGCGCCGCCTCAAGACCAAGAAGCCGGTGCGATTCCTGGAGAAGCTGCCTCCGCTTGCGACACTGGATAATCTGATCAGCGGATCGCTGGGAATGGCGTTCGTGCTGATCACCCTGGGCGTGGTGCTGGTCATCCTGTGGGAAGTGTTGTATTCCACCGCGCCGTG
>JASHRP010000816.1 GCA_030037375.1 Bryobacteraceae bacterium
ATCGCGCATGTACCGCCTGGCGATGCGGCGTAGCTCATCGTACACTCTGGCGGCGAGCCTATCTCGTGCAGTCCCGTCGCCTTTGCCCCAAGCCCTCAATAAATCGGTGATTTCCGAGGAGTTTTCCGGATCCATCGGGAAGTTGACAAAAGAGTAGCACAAGCTTGGCAGTTTTCCGCCTCCGCTTCCGCCCGTACCGGCGGAGGTCAAGGTAAATGCGGATCACGGCGATGTTGGCGATGGTGGCAGTGGCGGACGCGAGTGCGTGGGCAGGATCGATTCCGGGCGCGAGAACTCCCGCGCCTGAGGGCAGCGTGGTGGTCTGCATGAAGCTGGCTGCGGACGCTCAGCAACTGGTTGTGGCGGAAAGGACGGCCTCGAAGATGTTCGCGGAAATTGGGGTTGTCCTCCAATGGCCGCGGCAGGCATCCTGCGAGAAGGGAGCCATCGTGGTCACGTTGTCTTATAACACCTCGCCGACCGATCATCCAGATGCGTGGGCCTACGCGTTGCCTTACGAGGGCAGTCAGATCGTGGTTTTCTGGGACCGGGTGCAGCAAAAGATGCCGGCCGGAAGAGCGCCGTTGTTGCTAGCGCACGTGCTGGCGCACGAGATCGCACACATCCTGGAAGGCACCATCCGGCATTCGGAAAGCGGGGTCATGAAAGCGAAATGGGACAGCGAGGACCTATTTCAAATGGGAAAGAAACCGCTCGGATTTGCGGAAACGGATGTGTGGTTAATTCGCCTTGCCATGGAAAAACGATCGAGCGCAGTTGTGGCGGCGAGGTAGTATCATGGCAGGGTCGAGCCGCCGCAGTGACGCAGGACCGCCTCCAGCAGATCCAGGATCTGTACAGCTCAGCGCGAGCTCTCGAAACAGGCAAGCGCGCAGAGTTCGTGGCGGACGCGTGTCGAGGCGACGAGGAACTGCGCCGCGAGGTCGAGTCACTGCTGGCGCAGAACGGCGCGGCGGTGATGGACCGGCCGGCGATCGAGCTGGCGGCGGATCTGCTGGCGAGCGGCGTTCTCGAAGCTGGCACCCACCTCGGTCCGTACCGTATTGAATTCACCGTCGGTGCGGGCGGGATGGGGCGTGTTTACAAGGCCTCGGACCCCCGGTTGGGTCGAACCGTTGCCATCAAAGTTGGGCAACAGAGGTTTTCCGATCGCTTCGAACGGGAAGCCCGAGCGATTGCCGCGCTGAACCATCCCAACATCTGCACCTTGTACGATGTCGGCTCGAATTACCTGGTGATGGAGTTCGTGGAGGGCGAGACGCTCGCGGCCCGGCTGCAACGGGGCAGGCTTCCGATGGAGCAGACCCTTGAATACGGCACGCAAATCGCAAATGCGCTGTCGGAGGCACACGCAAAAGGCGTCATCCACCGGGATTTGAAGCCCGGCAACATAAAGATTACGCCGGACGGGGTCGTAAAACTGCTCGATTTCGGGCTGGCGAAGGCCCCGAGCGCCGGAGCTCCCTCGGCTGAGTCGTCCACGGTGACCATGACCGCAGCCGGCGTCATCGTGGGAACGGCGCGTTATATGGCTCCAGAGCAAGCGCGCGCCGAACCGGTGGACCAGCGCGCGGATATCTGGTCCTTCGGTTGCGTGTTGTACGAGATGCTGACCGGCAGGCCGGTTTTCCGCGGCGAAACGGCCGCTGACATGTTGGCGGCGGTAATTACTCAGCAGCCGGACCTCGATGCTGCGCCAAAGGAGGTCACTCGGCTGCTGCGGCGATGTCTGGAGAAAGATCCCAAGAAGCGGTTGCGTGACATTGGGGATGTTTGGGACCTGCTGGATGAGCCGGACGCAAATCGGTCCGGATCTGCCTTTACGGGTTCAGGCCGCCAGCGTAAGGCGGTATGGGTTGTCATCGCGGCGCTTGGAATCATCAGCGCTACCAGCAGTTGGATCGCGTGGCGAGCGTCCCGCCCGCCCGAGCGGCCGCTGATGCGGTTTAGCGTGGATTTGGGGCCTGAGGCGATCACCGGCGCGAATGAGAAGGTGGCGATCTCGCCCGACGGGCGGAGGCTGGTGTTTCGGGCGCGCGGACGGGATGGCAAGCAGCAGCTCGCCACACGACGCCTGGATCTTGCTGACGTGACGCTTTTGCCGGGGACTGAGGACGGAATCAATCCATTCTTCTCTGACGACGGGCAGTGGATTGGCTTCTTCGCGGGCGGCCAACTGCAGAAGATATCGGTCGGTGGAGGAGCCCCGATATCGCTGGCCAGCGTTCCGGCCACTGCATCAGACGCCCAAGGCGCCAGTTGGGGAGACGACGGATACATCGTTACCGGGATGGGCCTCTTTTCGCCGCTCGCGCGCATCTCCGCCGCAGGCGGGAAGCTGCAGCCCTTCACCAAACTGGGCTCGGGCGAGGTTGCGCACGGCTGGCCGCAGGTGCTTCCAGGTTCCAGGGCGGTGATCTTCACGGCCACTTCTTCTCTCACCGGAACGGAGAATTCTAATATTGAAGTGATCTCTTTAAAAACCGGCGAAACTAAGACCGTAATGCGAGGTGGCTACTTCGCCCGGTATCTGCCCAGTGGACATCTGCTTTACGTGCATCAAGGCATGCTATACGGGGTTGAATTTGATCCAAGACGTCTGGAGGTTAAGGGCACGCCCACGCCGCTGCTGGAAGACGTTGCGGTTCGCTCAGGAAATGCGGGCGGTCAGTACGATTTTTCCGCCACGGGGACTCTCGTTTATGAGGCCGGAAGTAGCGGGGCGCAAGTGTGGCGGATCGGTTGGCTGGATGCCTCCGGAGACGTCCGGCCGCTGCTTCGCACGCCGGGATCATATTCTCTGCCTCGCCTTTCGCCGGATGGACGAAAGTTGAGCTTCATCGGCATGGACCAGAATGTCTATGTCTATGATCTGGACCGCGACGTCGTCAGCCGCGTCACCTTTACGGGCGGCGCAAATGGGGCGGTCTGGGCCTCCGACGGCAAGCACCTTGTGTTCGGCTCCACGGCCGGCGGCTTCGGGATGTACTGGGTGCGCGCCGATGGAACAGGAGAAGCACAGCGCCTGCTCGGAAGCCAGCATAACCTCGCGCCGTGGTCCTTTTCGCCGGATGGCACGCGGCTGGCCTATTTCCAGCGAATTCCCGGCAGCGGGGACATTTTTACGCTCCGTCTGGATCTTGCCGATCCTGACCATCCCAGGCCGGGAACGCCAGAGCCATTCCTTCAGACCCCGGCCGATGAACTGCTTCCCGCCTTCTCTCGTGACGGCCGTTGGATCGCTTACCTGTCGGATGAATCCGGCGGACGCGAGATCTATGTCCGGCCTTTTCCCGCTGGCAGAGGCGGCAAATGGCAGGTTTCTAGTGGAGGCGGCAGTTATCCCTTCTGGTCGAGAGATGGCAAAGAACTGTTCTATGAGAATGGGAACCTGCAGATCATGGTAGTAGACTTTCAGACAAACGCCGATTCCTTCATCCCTGCGAAACCACGTCTTTGGTCCGAGAAGCAGCTCTTCAGCCCCGGTTTGATGAACTTGGATTTGGCTCCGGACGGCAGACGATTTGCCATCCTCGACCCAGCCGGCGCGAGCCCGGAGACGGGCTCGGTTCATGTGACGGTGCTCTTGAATTACTTTGATGAGCTAAAGCGTCGCGTTTCTCATGGTGGCCGATGACACGTCCCCGCCACCACCACTCGATCGCCGACGCCGAATAACCTTGCTTGAATCCTCGGCCTCTCGCTCATGTGAATTCGGATTGTGATGATGACGCCCCGACCCTTGTTTCCTCTCCAGCCTGAGAAAGTAGACAACACTGGTGGCGGGGGCGGCACGGGCCGCTTGTTTCGCAGCGATCTGCTTCTGACTGACGCCGTCGCGTCAAACTGTGCGCGCCGCAGCCCGGATGGCGTCACCGGGCTTCCTTCCAACGTTACGCCGCTCCTTTCGATGGCGGGCGTCTGGCAGCCCATCGATAACCAATTCATCACTCAAAGTTGCACAGGTTGAGTACGCGGAATGGTACACAGAGCGCTTCGGGCCGATTCAACCGAAGGGGTATGTCTTTGCTTTCGGCAAGCCCATGCCGAGCGATCCGACACGGCCAATGGTCACCCTGAAGACCGCTTGGACGAATAAGTCATCGCAGTGTTGAAAACCCACGGATAGCCTTAGACTTGGCCGCACCTTCAGGCAGGCGGCTTTGGCGTGGGAGGGTTCTTGACAACTGTCTCGATCAAATCCCCCAATTGCGCGGCGGTGAACTGATTGCCCTCCAAGTTCGCCACTAGCTTTTGTTGGCGGTCGATGACCAGCGTATGCAGCGAGTGCGTCAGGAGACCCTCGTCAGGCCAGAAGTTCATGCCGAACATCGCACAAACTCGCTTCACATCAGTTATTGACCCGGTCAGGAAGTGCCAGGAGTTCGCGTTTGCCTTCCAAGTCTCAGCATATTTGGAAAGCACCTCCGGCCGATCGTGCTCAGGGTCAAACGTGATACTAAGAAGAATAAGATCTTTGCCGAGCCGGTCGCCAAAGCGCTTCTGAATACGGCCGAAGTTGTTGGTCAAACGCAGGCAGTAATCGGGGAGTGGGCATCGCGTATAAATGAACGTGACAGCCACCACTTTCCCGTTGAATTGGGCCAGTGAAACCGGATGGTTCTCTTGGTCAACCAAAGTGAAGTTTGGTGCAGCTTGACCGACTTGGACCGTCGGTTGCGGCCCTCCCTTCGCCTGCATGGACTTTTCGAGAACGCTCAATCTACGAGCCTCCTGCGGATCACGCTCCCCGCTTTGGTACTCGCGAACGCGGATTCCGGTCACGTATGACGACGTCTTACTAACCACTAGGGTGAAGTCGATCATCGTGGCTGGCTGAAGATTGTCAAGCAAGTGGGGCTCACGCACGTGGAAGGGCATCACCATCGCGTCCATGAATCCGGGAATACCGTCATGGGAGATTGTGACGGTCTGCGCGGACTTGTCCACAGCCAGCACCATGCCCGTGCCCTGATAGCGCTGGTCACACCAGGCCGGAAGAGCGGCAAGCAGGATGCACACGAATAGATGAACGGCCCGGCTCATGGTTATTCGTGCGCTGCAGCTCCAATGTTGAATGACTTCCGTTCAAGCTTGGTGGGAGCGTTGGCGGATTCCTTGATTTCTAGAAACTGATTCGGTTGGATGCCCGTGAACGTTTGCTTTGTTTTCGACGCCGGCCACGTCACCTCGATCTTTTCAATCGTTGCCGATTTGCCAAGACCGATGTGTTGCTGAATCGGAGACCCGCCGAATGATCCGCCCGTTCCGACGGTCTTGTAAATCGTCCTGGCCGCCTTGCCTTCGTTCACCACCGTCGCGGCGATCCGCGCCCCGATTCCGCCGCGGTTCGATTTTTCGCCAACCAGCTTCAGCGTAATCCAGTCATTACCGTGTCCGGGGTTTTGAAACAACCTTGCGTTGTTGCGGTCACCGATGGAAGCGCCGCCCATCACTATAAAAATGTCCTCATTGCCGCTATTGCCAAAATCGGCAAATGCTACGCCATGGCCTTTTGATATGGCCGCCATGCCAGACGATGTCGAGACGTCTACGAAATGCCTTCCCGCTTGATTCCGGAACAAAGTATTTGGGAATACCGTCGCAAACGAGGGGTTGCCCACGCCGAGGTAAATGTCCAGGTATCCATCGTTGTCGATGTCGCCGAAGTTCGATCCCATCGGGAGCAACACGCGATCCAGACCCACCTCGGCAGTTACGTCTTTGAAGGTCCCGTTCTGCATGTTCTTGAAGAGCTTCAAGGTCTCCCCTTTGCGAGGGAGACCGAGATAGCTACGGGCCGATTCTTCAGCTGATGAATAGTAACAAGTGGCAAACAGATCGGGCCAGCCGTCATTATCGTAGTCGAAGAACCAAGCGCCAAAGCTAAATCGGTTGGCCTTAACTCCGGCTTGGGCCGATACTTCGGTAAACGTACGGTCGCCGTTGTTGTGGTAGAGAAAACTGTAGCCGTTGGAATTGGAGACATACAAATCGGGGTATCCGTCATTGTCGTAATCCCCTGCGGCCACAGCTTTGGTGAAGGCGCTCCGCGCAACGCCGGCCTCTTTACCGATATCGATAAATGTTCCATCGCCCTGGTTCAAGAAAAGCTGAGCCGGGGCGTTCTCATTTCCAATGAATAGGTCCAACCTGCCGTCGTTATCGATGTCGGTCCAAACGGCGGTTTGCGAGGACCGCATCGGTTCCGCCAAACCGCTCTCGAAGGTAACGTCAGTGAATGTGCCATCGCAGTTATTACGCAGCAAGGAGCGGCGGCGCGGAAACTCCCAACCGCCTCGCAGGACCAGGAGGTCCGTGCAACCGTCGTTGTTGTAGTCGCCCTGAATTACGTTCAAGCCGCCCATTTGGTCCGCAAGGCCGGCCTGCGCGGTGCGGTCGCTAAATGTTCCGTCGCCGTTGTTGTGAAAGAAGTGCAGAGGCGCGCAATCGTCCATCTGCGAGGTTACGATATCGAGCAGTCCATCGTTGTCGAAATCATCGGCGATCCCTCCGCCCGCAGTCCCGAATACATCGACGCCGGCAGCCGGGGCGATGTCGACAAACCGTCCCACATCCTCCTTCGACTCGAAAACGGAGGGTGGAATCAGGATTTCCTTGGGAACACCCACTGGATAGGTTCCTTGCATCATATAGGCCAGATTCAGAAGCCAGCGGATTTCAGTGTTGGTGTTGTCGTGAGCGAGGAATTTCGTCAGATAGCTGATGGCTTTCTCCAGGTCCGCAGTGTCTGGCTCCTCCGGACCGGGGTGCTCCGGCATCAGGTGAGTCTTGTTGATGAGCTTCTTTTTGGAAGGGTTAGGAAGCTCCGCACGCCGTAAGTAGCCGGTCCCGATCGTCTCCTCAAGCGACTGGGATAACTCTTTGATGCCAGCCGAAGTGGCGATCTGGTAAGCTTGCTGCCACTCCTCCAAGGCCGCGTCGATGTTTGCCCTCGCGGAGAAAAGCTCGCCGATATCGTAATGCATGGTCGCCTGATCGTTCGCGTTGGCTCGGCCGGCTTCCAGGTCTCTCCTAAGGCCCGCGATCGCTATTTCCGGGACGTTTTGCCGCGCCTCGCAGACTTCCTTGAGATCCAGTCCCCACTTCGGGCTAGGTATGCTAATGCGTATCGCTTGAGTTACCTCCTGGTATCCAGAGGTGTCAGCCGTAAATCGGGCGCTGGCCTGTGCCTCGATTGCCAGAAGGCGGCTGGGATCATCGTCCTTGGTTTCCGGCCTCTCCTCCTTCTGGAGCACACGGAGAATGGCGTACCCATTGGGCAGTTGCGCGATCTTCGAGAACTGACCCGGCTGGAGTCCTTTGATAGCGTCGCGCAGTTCCAAGCGCAGCTCGTCCGGATTCACTGTTCCCAGGTAACCACCCTCCGCCGCCGAGGGATCGTTGGAATATTTGTGCGCGAGCGCAGCAAAATCTTCGCCGTTTTGGAGGCGCTGCAGGATTTCACCAGCTTGGCCGGACGAATCTACCAGAAGGAATTCGAGCGTTACTTCGTTAGACGCTTGGCTCCTGCCGGTTTGAGGCAGCGCAAAAATACCGAGCAGGAGAGCGGGAACTGCAACTCGCCACACCGATCCGAATCGCCCGCTAAGCCCCATTTGCGCCCAACTCTATCACCCTGTGGCAGGCGAATCAAGTCACTGAAGGGCTTCGATTGGCATCACCGTGGCGGCAATTTGCGAAGTTCGTCTTCGATCTCCGCTAATAATTGCGGTGGGCCTTCCTTGCGAACGCGCGCGTGAGCTTGCTCGAGGTACTCGCGTGCTTCTTCACGTTGCCCCGTGTCGCCGTAGGCTTCTCCAAGCAGAACCATGGCGGGGGACATCAGAGTATCGTCGGGCGTCAAATCCTGGAGTAAGGCTCGGAGGTAGGGGATCGCTTCGCGGTTCCGTCCTTGGTCGGCAAGCAATCGGGCGAGTTGAAACTTCGCCATGTAGAGCGAAGGCTGCATGCTTAACGCGCGGGCGTACTGATCCAGCGCCTCCGAGTTGCGGTGCTGCATTTCGCGAGCCTGCCCCAGCCATAAATGGGCCTCCGCGTTTCCCGGGTTCAGCTCCAACGCTCTCTGTAAGGCTGTGGTTGCAACATCCACCCTCCCTTGACGCAGCAACGCTGCTCCATAGTGATTCTCAACAACCGCGATGTTCGGGTTTATTCTGACCGCTCGCGAGTGAAAGTCGTCGATCTGATTCCCGAAGTCCACGAACCGGGCCAGATACAAAACACTGATCAGGGCGCTCAGGTTATCCGGATCGCGCGACAATACGTCCAAGTAAAGTCGAGCCGCCTCGGGATTCTTTCCTTGAGCCATAAGCTCGCTCGCCTGCTGGACCTGGTTGAAGGATCCCTTCGCGAGATTGAAGACGTCGGCTAATACCGGATCCGGCGACGGCGGCGCTTGGCCATCGTACTGCTTGGCCAGGTCAAAGTCCTTGGCCGCGTCCGCTTCCAGCCCGAGACTTCGATTGGCCACGGCCAAACCGTAATAAGCGGCTCCGAAGCCGGAAAACGCCTGGCAGGCGCGCTGGTAAAGGTCCTTCGAAGCGGCGAAATCCTTCTGCGCATATCGCACTCGCGCCAGCCCGTAAAGAGCCGCGACCGACCCTTGATCGCGCGCGAGCAAGTCTTCATAAGCGCGACCGCTCTCGCGGAAGTTGCCCAATTGGAACAACAATTCTCCTCGCTTGAGAATCGCGGGCGCGTAATCGGACCGGATTCGCAACGCCGCCGAGATCGCATCCAAAGCGTCGTCTAGCATCGAAAGCTGCTGCAGTGTCAAGGCGAGATCGTAGCGCCACGCGAATTCATCTGGCTGCAGGCGAATCGCACGGCGGTAGCAAATTGCGGCCGGCTGATACAGACTGTGCGCCTGCAGAACCATTCCGTAATGTCCCGAAGCCTGCCCGTCGGATGGGGACGCTTGCGCTTGCGACTGGGCCGATGCGATAGCCTCGCGAACCTCGGATTGAAAGCCATCCGCCGATACAGAGGGAATCGCAGGTATCGGTCCGCCACAAGACGCGACGAAAGCGGTCGCACAGATGGAGAGCCCAAGCGCGGCGGCGAAGCACACCAGGGGGTTAGACATCAAATCAGCGCCATGATATCATCCCCCCAATATTTTTTGATTCGGGTAAGGGGATCCGATGATTTGGGTGAGACGGGCTTCGGCAGCGGTAATTCCGCTGTTCGCGGCAATCATTTGTTGCAAATCGACTGAGCGCGTTACGGCGGCTGCGCTGCTCGAAGACGTGTCTTCCGCGTCCGGCCTTTCCTTCTGGCAGTACTCGGGCGCCACCGGCGAATACCGGCTGCCGGAAATCATGGGATCCGGCGGCGCGCTTATCGACTACGACAACGATGGAGATCTGGATGTTTATTTAGTCCAAGGAGCTCCGAACGGACCTCTTGGCAAGCCTCTAATCGCTCCGCCTCCGGGCTGGCAGCCCGGCAATCAGCTCTTCCGCAATGAACTGGTTCCCAGCGGCAAATTGACCTTTACCAATGTCACGGATAAAGCGGGCGTTGGATTAAAGGCCGTAGGGATGGGCGTAGCCGCGGGCGACTACGACAACGACGGCAATATCGACCTCTACGTCACGAATTTCGGGCACAACGTTCTCTATCACAACAACGGGGACGGAACCTTCCGCGACGTTACTGCCGCCGCCGGCGTCGAATCGTCGGGTTGGTCCACCAGCGCCGCGTTTCTCGACTACGACCGCGACGGTCTTCTCGATTTGGCGGTCGTTCATTACGTGGAGTTCGACACCCGCTCTTGTGCCGGGCCAACAGGTCAGCGAGACTATTGCGGGCCTAAGCCGTTCGGACGAACTGTAACGCAGTTGTTCCGCAACCTAGGAAATGGGCGCTTCAAGGATATGACCGCGGAGGCAGGCCTAAACGCCGCACCCGGTCCCGGGTTAGGAATTTTAACCGGCGACTTCGATTCAAACGGGTGGCCTGATTTCGTCGTTGCCAACGACGGAGCAGCGAACCACCTGTGGCTTAATGAATCGAAAGGACCCAACGAACCACGGGATCCCGCAAATCCATCGGGGCGAGTGTTCAAGGAATCGGCGCTCACGCACGGATTGGCCTACGCCTCCGACGGGCGTCCGAGAGCCGGGATGGGAGTGGCGGCTGCGGACCCTTTCGGCGACGGCCAGGAGAACTTGATCGTAACGAATCTCCCCACTGAGGGATTCACTCTGTTCCAGCAACAAACCGGCGGCGACTTTATGGATGCGTCACCTCAGACCGGGGTGTTTCGCGCATCGTCGCCGTATACGGGATTTGGCGTCGGATGGTTTGACCTCGAGAATCGCGGCCTGCTCGACTTATTCTGCGCGAACGGGGCGGTTCGGGCCGTGGTTGCCGAACAAGGCGATCCTTATCCCTATCGGGAACGAAATCTGTTGCTTCGGAATTTGGGCCGGGACAAGGGATTTCAGGACATTACGGATTCCGCGGGACCGGCTCTGAAAGACCCGGAGATCAGCCGCGCCGCCGTTTTCGGTGATGTGAATAACGACGGCGGCATCGACATTTTGGTGACGAACAACAATGGGCCGGCGCGCCTGTTGGTGAACTCTGCCCCCAACCGCGGACATTGGCTTCTCGTGAAGTTGGAGGGGGTTCGTACGAACCGTTCCGGATACGGAAGCGTTGTGAAGCTAATCCGAACGGATGGAACCGTAGTGAAGCGCTGGGCTCGGGGCGATGGCAGCTACCTCGCCGCTAATGACCCACGCATTCACTTCGGATTAGGAAAATCTCCCGCGGCAGCGCGTCTGGAAGTCGAGTGGCTCGCGGGTAGCTGTGAATCGTGGAATCAGACCGCTGTGGATCAGATCGTGACATTGCGGGAAGGAACGGGGCAAAGGTGCGAAGAAACGCCGCCCAAATCTGCACGTTGAGCCGGACTAAAGCGGAGTTCAGCGGCCGCGCCTTGCGTGTTTTTTCACGAGCCGGCGCTCGCGCATTGGCCATCGTGCTCGCCCTGCTCTTGCAGGCAAGCTGCTCACGACGCAACCAAGAAGAGTTGTTGGCACGGCATCGCAATCTCGGCAAGGCGTTCTACGAAAACCCAACCACTGCCCAGGATTCGGTGAAGGAATTCAAGCAAGCTCTGCAGCTCGCGCCCGACTCCGCAAGGGACAAGTTGAACTACGCGCTGGCTCTGTTGAAGGTGTCGGACAAGAGTGAGGAGGCCGTGCGGTTGTTGCTCGAAGTTCAGAAGCAAGATCCATCGTTGCCACACACATGGTTCAATCTCGGCATCCATTACAAGCGCCAAGGCGATGTTAACCGGGCGATCGAGCAGTTCAGCGGCATGATTGAACGCGAGCCAGGCGAGCCGGTCGGGCACTATCAACTCGGAACCCTTTACCGGCAATCGAACCGCAATGCGGAAGCCCAAAGCCAGTTCGAACAGGCGGCGGCGTTGGATCCCACTTTGGCAGCGGCGCGTTTCCAACTTTACAACCTTTACCGATTGGCTGCAGACAGCGCTCAAGCCACTCGCTACTTAGCAGATTTTCAACGCATCCAAGCGATCCAGCAAAGGTGGGTAATACCGGAGGATACCGATTGGTGCCCTTTTGCCGAGATTTATGATCCGCCGGACGCTCGCGCAGCCTCGGCGGTTTCAGCGGAGCCGACTTTTCCGGAGACGGCGGCCAACGATACACGGCTGGAAGGCACGGTTGAGCCAGCCACCGCGGGGATGACGTTGATTGACTCTACCGGCAGCGGCGAAACCGGCCTTCTGGTATGGTCGGCAACGGGAATCCAGCTTTATCGAAAAGGGCAGCTTGTCAGGAATACCGGTCTCGATCAGTTAACTGGGGTGATCGACGTCGCTCCTGGAGACTTCGATAACGACGGCCTCATGGATTTATGCGTGCTGACGACTGTTGGTCCAGCGCTATATCGGAACACCGGTGGCCGATTCGTCAAGGTTGCGGCCAATCTTCCAGCTCGCCGCTTCGAAAGAGCCGTGTGGCTGGACTACGATCATGACTACGATCTCGACTTGGTGTTATTAGGAGATCAGCCGGCACTAATCCGCAATCAGGGAGGCAGCGGATGGATGGATCGCACCGGCGATTTTCCATTCGCAAAAGGCGCGGTGACCGGCGCCCAAAAACTGCGGGTCGAGCCCGATAGCAAGGCCTTCGATTTGGCGGTCTTCTTTCGCGATCGAGCGCCCGCGTTATATCGCGATCAACTTGGCGGCCATTACACCGTGGAGCCATTCACCGGGAATCCGCCGTCGCGGGCGCAAATAGACGCGGATTTCGATGGCGTGGGCCGGCTCGACCGCGCCCGTATCGAGACAGATGGCAGCGTTCACCTGCTGCGTGGCGTGAGTCAACCTAACGCACGCTGGATCCGTGTCCAGCTGACCGGCGTGCGGAGTTTGAAACTCGCCCAAGACGCGCTGGTCGAAATCAAGGCCGGCGAGCTTTACCGGCGTGAGTTCTACAACGGTGTACCGCTCTTGTTTGACACCGGCCCCCATGCGACGGTCGATACGGTCCGGATCACTTGGCCCAACGGCCTCATCCAAAACGAGGTCCAGCAAACCACCAATCAGCTCCACGCCTATCAGGAGGCGCAACGTTTATCCGGCTCGTGCCCGATGATTTGGACTTGGAATGGCAGTGACTACGAGTTCATCACGGATGTTCTGGGGGTAGCCCCGTTGGGCGCAAGCGATGGCGACGGCAGTTATTTTCCGGTGAACCACGTCGAGTACGTTCACATTCCCAGCGATTTGCTTCGCCCGGCGAACGGCCGCTACGATCTGCGCATCACCGAGGAATTAAGTGAGGTCTCCTTTCTGGATCAAGTTGAACTTTACGCCGTGGATCACCCCGATGGCACGCAGATCTACACTAACGAAAAGTTCAAAGCGCCGCCTTACCCGGAGTTCCGTCTGTTCGGCGTAGACCGCCGCATTTATCCCGTTTCAGCGCGCGACGATCAGGGACACGACGTTCTGCCGCAACTGCTGGCGACGGATCAACGCTACCCCGATCAGTTTCGGCGATCGGAGACCGGAGTTGCCGAACTGCACACGGTGGAGTTGGACTTTGGCTCCGCCGCGCCGTCCGGCGAAGCGATTCTGCTCCTCAACGGATGGGTGGATTGGCCCGATGGCAGCACGTTCCGCAAGGTATCACAGGAGTCTAAAGACGGGTTGGTGACTCCGTACCTGCAGGTCTTGGATGAGCAGGGCCGCTGGACCACGATCGACAACGACATGGGGATGCCGGCCGGCAAACCGAAGACCATCGTTGTCCCCGTGAAGTTCCGCTCCGCAAGCCGCAAGGTGAGGATCGTCACGAATCTGTGCGTGTACTGGGACGAAATCTTCCTGAGCGAAGGCAAGTCTGAAGCAGGTGTGACTCCTCAGTTGCTGCCGCTGCTTTCCGCCGATCTGCACTTTCGCGGTTTTTCGGAGACCCGCATTCACCCTCGCCGGTTGCAGCCGGACACATTCCTTTATAACCATGTTTCTTCGAACTCCTTCTGGAACCCGACCCCAGGTCTGTATACCAGATTCGGTCGCGTTGACGATCTGTTGCGGCGCGTAGACGACCTCCTGGTCATCATGGGGTCCGGCGACGAGGTCAGCCTGAGCTTCAACGCAAAATCTATCGCAGCTCCTCAGCCCAGATGGAGCAGGGACTTCCTCCTCAAAGTGGATGGCTGGGCTAAGGACCGCGACCCGAACACCGCCTTTTCGTCTACCGTAATGCCTTTGCCCTTTCATGGGATGTCCAGATATCCGTATCCCCGAGGCGAGCATTATCCTAACGATCCGGTTCACGACGACTATCAACGCACGTACAACACGCGGCTCGCCCGAACTTTGATCGGGGCCTTGAATTGACAAATGGGGATTCACAGATGAGGGACTCGCAATGAAGGCTCGATGGCTGATCGCTCTCGCCATCCTGAACGCGGCTTATGTCGCTGCGCTGCCTTCAGCGACGATCTTCTACGTAGCCAATGTCCTCTTGCACCTATTGCTCGGTTTGGCGGCGATCGCGGTGGTGTGCTGGCAATGGAGGAGTAGTCCCAAGATCTCTCTTCTGATCCTGGCCGCGTTGCTCGGCGGATATGTTCTGGTTAAAGGCGCGGTGACCGCGAATCGCTGGGCGCTTTGGGCTCACATCGCATCGGCCGCGGTGGGATTAGCGTTGTTTCTGCCACGGAGATGGCGTGTGGGGCTCGCGGCGATTGCAATCGTCGCTGCGGTTCTGCGTTTTGGCCGCGCCGCGGACCGTATCCACAATTCGGAAACGGTCGCGGTGTCGATGACGGAGGAGGGCGCCGGACCCAAGTCTCCCTTCTGGCCATCCGCGGCGAAGACTAACACCGGCGGCCTCATCCCATCCGATTTCTTCATGGACTCCGCCTTGTGCGGCGAATGCCACAAGGACATCTACGACCAGTGGAAGGGTTCCATGCACCACTTCGCTTCTTTCAACAACCAGTTCTACAAGGCGTCCATCGAACATATGCAGGAGCTGAGCGGAACGCAGGGCAGCAAGTGGTGCGCCGGCTGTCATGATCACGCCGTGTTTTTCAACGGCCGGTTCGATCGTCCCATCAAGGAGCAAGTCAACACGCCCGAGGCGCAAAACGGCCTGGGCTGCGTGTCGTGCCACTCGATCTCCCACGTGGGCGGCTCCGTTGGGAACGGCGACTTCACCATCACATATCCGCCATTGCACAATCTGGCTTCGAGCAAGAATCCGTGGATCAAAAGGATCGACCAGTTCCTCACGTATTTGAATCCGGAGCCCCATCGCCGAACGTTCATGAAGGCCTTTATGCGCGAGGATTCCGCCGAGTTCTGCTCGGCGTGCCACAAGGTTCATCTGGACGTGCCGGTGAATAATTACCGCTGGTTCCGTGGATTCAATGAGTACGACAACTGGCAGGCCAGTGGAGTCTCTGGGCAGGGCGCGCGATCGTTTTATTACCCGGCGGAGTCCACAGCTTGCGAAAGCTGCCATATGCAGTTGGTCGCATCGCAAGATCCGGGGAACCACAATGGCAAGGTGCATTCGCACCGGTTCGCCGCGGCCAATACGGCCGTCGCGTCGATCAATCACGACGCGGAGCAACTCAAGTCTACGGAAGATTTCCTCAGGTCAGGGTTCATTACGGTGGATCTCTTCGCTGCCACCGAAGTCACTTCCACTCCCGGCCGCACGGAGATGTTGCGGCGAGCTAGCGACGAACCCGCGCTCGCGTCCACCTTCGCTGTAGGCGAAGAGGCCGAGCACAGCGGACCGGCAGTGATCCGCGAGGTTGGAAACGTGGCGGCCCCGCTCGACGCGCCTGGCGTGAGCTTCGCACCGGGATCCACCGTGCGTGTGGATGCTGTGGTCCGAACGCGAAAGATCGGCCATTTCTTTCCGGCTGGAACCGTCGACGCTTTTGACGTGTGGTTGGAGTTTAAGGCAGTCGATGCGACTGGGCGGGTTCTGGCTTGGAGCGGACGCGTGGAAGACGATGGCCGCGGGCCAGTGGAGAAGGGAGCGCACTTCTACCGGTCCTATCTACTGGATGGCGAAGGGAACCCAGTCGACAAACGCAACGCCTGGCAAGCGCGAAGCGTTCTGTATGTTCGGTTGATTCCGCCCGGCGCTGCGGACACGGTGCACTTTCGCTTTTCCGTCCCGAAAGACGTCAAGGGCCCGGTGACGCTGGAGGCGCGATTGAACTATCGCAAGTTCAGCGACTATTTCACCAAATACGCTTTCGCGGGCGTTCCCGTATCCGGGACCGCTGGCCTGAGTTTCGATAGCCGTGTTTACAGGTTCGATTCGGCGCCGGTTCCCGAGTTGCCGATTGTCGTCGTTGCTTCGGCGAAGGTTAACGTTGCGGTGGGGCAACCGGTCTGGAAGCCGATCCTGCGCGCAAAGGATCGGGAACGATGGAATGACTGGGGTATCGGCCTGCTCCTCCAGGGCGACCTTAAGGGCGCGGAGTACGCGTTCCGTCAAGTGACTCAAGTTGAGCCGGGTTACCCGGACGGATGGTTAAACGTCGGGCGGGCGTTGATCCAAGAGGGCGAAGACAGCGCCGCGCGGCCTTTCGTCGAAAAAGCTCTGGCGTTGAATCCTAAGCTAGCTCGCGCCCATTTCTTTAACGCAATGATTCAGAAGACCGATGGCGACTACGACAACGCGCTCAAGAGCCTTGCCATCGCCCGGCAACAGTATCCGCGCGACCGGGTGGTGCTGAATCAGATCGGCCGGATTCTTTTCCTTCAGCGCCGCTACGCCGAAGCCGTGAACGCGCTGAAAGACGTTCTCGCAATCGATCCCGAGGATGTTCAAGCTCACTACGACCTCATGCTGTCTTACCGCGGTTTGGGGCAAACGCAGAACTCCGATCGCGAGGAGGCGCTGTTTCGCCGCTTCAAAGCTGACGAAACCTCCCAACAGTTGACGGCTCGCCCCAGGCAGTCGAGCCCCGAGGATAACAATGAGAGACAGCCAATTCACGATCATGTTTCTGTGCCGGGGTTGCCCGGCGATGTTTCTAGTGGGCGCTCTCATGAGCTGCCACAAGTCGCCTCAGCCGTCCGTCAGAGCCCCGGTCCAATTCACTGATGTCACCTCTCAAGCGAACATCCACTTTCTGCACAACTCCGGCAGCGAAGGAAAGAAGTGGCTACCGGAGACCTTGGGGCCGGGCTGTGCGTTTTTTGACGCTGATGGCGATGGCTGGCTCGATATTCTGATCGTCAATGGAAAGGATTGGACGGAGCATCGCCGTCATTCCACGGCAGCGCTCTATCGCAATCGCCACGACGGAACCTTCGAAGACGTGACCAAAGGCAGCGGGCTTGACTTCGAAGCGTACAGCTTGGGCGTGACCATCGGCGACTATGACAACGATGGTCTCGACGACGTTTATATCACCGCATTGGATGGTGACCGGCTGTTCCATAACGAAGGCGGCGGGCATTTTCGTGACGTCACCGGCGAGAGTGGCATCCACAATGTCGGTTTCGGAACCAGCGCCGCGTGGCTGGATTACGATCTCGACGGAAAGCTCGACTTGTTCGTTGCCAACTACGTCCAGTGGACCCCGCAAAGCGACTTGTGGTGCTCCATGGATGGATCCTCGAAATCGTACTGCACTCCGGAATCGTATAAAGGCACGTCGTCAAAGCTTTACCGCAATCTTGGGGGCGGGAAGTTCCAGGATGTGACCGATCAGGCCGGCTTGGCTGATCCTAATGGAAAGTCGTTGGGCGTGGTGACCTTTGATTACGATGGCGATGGCTGGACCGACATTTTCGTCGCCAATGACACACAGCCCAATAAGCTCTACCACAATCTGAAAAATGGACGCTTTCAAGAAGTCGGGCTCGCGGCGGGGGTCGCGTTCGGTGAGGACGGAGTCGCTCGCGCCGCGATGGGCGTGGATGCCGCTGACTATGACCGCTCGGGACGGCCTCACCTAATCGTCGGGAATTTCTCGAATCAGATGCTGAGCTTGTACCACAACGAAGGCAACGGCCTTTTCGTGGACGAGGCTCCCAGATCGGCCGTTGGCCGCGCCAGCCTTCTGAAGCTCACATTCGGATTGTTCTTCTTCGATTACGATCTCGACGGTTTTCCTGACATCCTCACCGCTAATGGCCATTTGGACCAAGAGATCGAACAAGTGCAGCCAAAGGTTCGTTACCGGCAAACTCCGCTGCTGTTGCGGAACCTGCATGGAGCGGGCTTTGAAGAGGTAAATGCTTTTTCCGAAGCGATGGTCGCGCGCGGAATGGCCTATGGCGATTACGACCACGATGGCGATTTAGATGTATTGATCGCGACCAATAACGGACCAGCGCATTTGTATCGCAATGACCAAGGAAATCGGAACCACTGGCTGAGCGTGAAGCTGCGAGGAACGCGATCGAACCGGGACGGCATCGGCGCGGTGGTGCGTGTGACCAGTGCGGGAGGAACTCAGTGGCAGTCGGTTCATAGCGGTTCCAGCTACTGCTCCGCCAGCGACCTAACGTTGACTTTCGGACTGGCCGACGAAAAGCTTGCAAGCGTTGAGGTCGATTGGCCGGGCGGGGAGCGGCAGACATTGAAGGACGTCGCGGCCGGACAACGGCTGGTGATCCAGCAGCAATAGAGGGCACCGTGGAAATTCTGGAGCTTTCAGGGACGGCACAGGCGGGACTGATTCGGCGGCGGAAAATCTCTTCGCTTGAATTAGTGAATGCCCATCTGCGCCGCATTGATGCGGTCAATCCGAGCCTCAACGCTGCGGTTGAGGTGCTGAACGAAACTGCGCGCGAAGTCGCGTGTGAGGTGGATAAGAAGCTCGCCCAAGGAAGCCATCTAGGCGCGCTAGCTGGGGTTCCGTTTTCGATCAAGGATTCGATTGAGGTCAAAGACACTGTTTGCACAGCAGGAACCATCGGCCGGCGATCCGCCGCGCGCTCCATCCAAGACGCCTCGGTAGTGGCTTTGATGCGCGCCGCGGGTGCGATTCCGATCGCGAAAACCAATCTGCCGGATCTCTTGTTTGCTTTCGAGAGCGACAATCTCATTTTTGGCCGCACCAACAACCCGTACGATTTCTCGCGCACTTCTGGCGGCTCCAGCGGAGGCGAGGCCGCGCTGATCGCTGCGTGTGGATCGCCTTTCGGGCTTGGCAGCGATGCTGCCGGCAGCGTGCGGCTCCCGGCGCACTTCTGCGGGATCGCCAGCATCAAGCCCACCTCTGGACGTTTGCCGCGAACAGGTCACTTTCCGCCGGCGGGCGGATGGATCGAGGCATTATGGCAGATCGGTCCGATGGCCCGCCACGTTGAGGACTTAGTCGCAATGATGCGGATGCTGGCGCAGCCGGACGGGCGCGACCAGACCGTCGTCGGGATGCCTTTCCGGGACCCGAAAGAAGTACGCCTCGAGGACCTGCGTATCGCGTTCTTCATCGATAATGGAATCGCACCTTGCGAACCTGAGCTGCGCGACATCGTCCAGAACGCAGTCCGCGCGATTGCCACCGAGGCTCGATCGGTCGAGGAACGCCGGCCGCCGGAAATAGACCAAAGCTACGATCTGGAGATGCGCTGGATTGGGCCGGATGGTGGAGACGGTCTGAGGGCATTCGCATCGGCATTGGGTAGTTCACATATCCATCCGCTGTTGGATGGTTGGCTCCAAAAGTTTGCACGCTGCAAAACTACGCTTTCAGGATTTGCCGATTTTTGGGCGGACCTCGACCGTTTTCGAGCCGCGATGTTCGCCTTCATTCAGGATTACGACGCCATCTTGTCGCCGGTTTGCGCCCACGCCGCGCTTCCGCATGGAGATTCGATCGAGGATTCGACCTTCCGAGGCTTTAGTTACACCATGACGCACAATTTGACAGGCTGGCCCGCGGCGGTAGTTCGTTGCGGCCAGACGTCGGCTGGATTGCCAGTTGGAATCCAGATCGCGGCGCATCCGTGGCGCGAAGACATTGCTCTGCGGCTCGCGGAAGGGATCGAAGCTCGCTGCGGCGGATGGAGTGCGAGTCCGCTTCTGAGCTAGAGACCGGACACGATCCCTCAACAACCGATCTCCGATCTCTCGTTGATCCGGCCATGATCGAGAAGTTGGAGAGTTGGAAAGTGAACTCGACGAAACGCGCGAAGATTTGAGCCGCTTCCGCTGCCCTCACTGCGACTCGGACCTGGTCGCTTCTGGTGGTTACCCCATCGATGAGCACAGTGAAGGCTATTATGAGCAGTTCTCGTGCGGTTATGGGGTGCGGGAGGCCCTAAAGTAGCCTTTACGCTCGCGCAACAAATTCCCGAGCCAAGAACGCGACCGATCGCCTTCCGTTCCTCTAGAGTCGTGGTGTCGGCGGGTTCAGTAAAATACGGCTCATGCGAAGTTACTTCCTTCTCGCCCTAGGAGCCAGCCTCTCGATCCCTTCGTCTTTCGCAGCCAATTGCGACCGGGCATGCCTCAGAGTTGTTCTCGACCAGTACCTCAACGCCGTCATTCAGCACAACCCCTCGGCCGTGCCGCTCACGCCCGGATACCGGCAAACGGAGAACGCAGTGGTGAAGCGGCCGGGTCAAGGAATTTGGCAGACCGCGAGGTCGCTCGGCAAGGTCCAGCGCCGCTACTTCGACCCGGTGACCCAGAATGCAGCCTATTTCGGCACTCTAGAAGAGGCGTCCGGCAACGCGGCCGTGGTGACTTTGCGGCTGAAGGTCGCCGAACGCAAGGTAGCCGAGGCCGAATGGTATCTCGCGCGCAAAGGCGATCCCGGCATCGGTGTAGGAGCCGGAGCGCAGGCCAACGCAGCCTTCTGGGACCCCGATTACTTGGCGGCTCATCCTCCAGTAGAGCGCGTGGCGCCAAGATCCGGCCGGGTTTCGCGCGACGACTTGATCGCCATCACGAACAGTTATTTCGATTCGCTCTCGGCGCGTGATGGCCACATTATGATCGCGCATCCCGGCTGCGTTCGCCTCGAAAACGGCGTACTCACCACGCAACGTGACGCTCCTGCGAATTTGCCGGCAAACGCCGCCGGCGTGTTCAACGGCAAGACCGATTGCATGAATGAGCAGGCGATGACGAATATCTACGCGGTGGTCGCTCGCCGTTTTCCCGTCGTGGATGAAGAAGCCGGCATCGTGCTGGGGTTGGGTATCTTCTTGCGTAAGCCGGGCGTGGCGATGCGCCGCAATCAATTCAGCGAATGGTTCGTGATCGATCAAGGCAAGCTAAGCGCAATCTACTCCTCGATGTTCTACCCGGAGCAAGATGCTTTGGTGCCGAACTGGCCGCCCTATGACGGCAATTGGCCGGTCCTGCCTGCTCCCAGGTAGCTTATTTCGCGCAAGGCAGTCGAGGGTTGGGACAGAGGGAAGGTCAAGGGCGGTTGTTTGTCTCGCAACGGTCTCCTGGCACATCACTCCCGACCAGCGCGTTATCGCTACCAAACCTGCTTGGGTCGTGCCTGCACCTCCGAAGAACGTCCGTGGCGATGTTCGCCATAGCAGCGCACTATCGCCAATCCCACTACCGTTGCGGTATTGCAACTGCGGTCATTCGCATGCCGTATCTGGTGCGCAACGTGATGAGGGGGCGGGTCTCCACGCGCTGACCCGATTCCAGACGGAAACGCCAGCGCTGTCCAAGCGTGGCGAGCAACAGGACTCCTTCGGTCAGTGCGAAGCGTTCCCCTATGCAGACCCGCGCCCCTCCTCCGAAGGGGAAAAAGGAAAACTTTGGCCGACTTGTGTCTTCCGCGAGCCAGCGCTCCGGCAGGAATTTCAGAGGCTCGGGAAACCAGCGAGAATCGCGGTGGACCACCCAGGGGCTCATCGCCACAATGGAGCCTGCCGGGATCGTGTAACCGGCGATCGCAAAGTCGGCGAGCGCGCGGCGGCCGATTCCCCAGGCCGGCGGGTACAGCCGCAAGGTTTCGGCGAAGACGCACTCGGTGTAACGCAGGCGGGGCAGGTCCTCGAACGTAGGCAGGCGTCCCGCGAGGACTCGTTCAAGCTCGGCGTGGAACAGCGTTTCCGCCTGCGGATTCTGGGACAGCAAATACCATGCCCAGGTCAGGGCGACTGCCGTGGTCTCATGGCCGGCGACGAAAAGCGTGAGCGCTTCATCGCGGACCTGCTGGTCGGTCATAATGCCGCCGTCTTCGTCCTGGGCCGCGATCAGCATAGAGAGAAGATCACCGGTGTCGCGAGCGCCGGCGGCGCGCCGGTCCGCGATCAGACGGTAGATGATCGAATCTAAAAGCGCGCGGGCGCGGTGGAAGCGCCGGATAGGCGGCAACGGAAGTTTCTCGATCCATTCGGAGTAGGGCAACAGTGTGAACTCGAACATCTTGAATACTTCGGTAAGCGCCGTTCCGATTTCGTCCGCCTGGGAATCGACATTTGCACTGAACAAGGTTCGGGCGACGATGGCCAAGGTAAGGCGCGCCATTTCGACCGCCAAGTCCATCGTGTTTTCGACGCTCGATTGCCAGCGCTCTCGGCACTGAGCGGCGCATGCCACCATTACTGCGGTGTAGGAGACCAGACGGTCGCGGTGGAACGCTGGTTGGACCAATCGGCGCTGACGCAGATGCATCTTGCCTTCGCTGGTAAGCAGACCCTGCCCTAGTAACACGCGCGCCCGTTCCAGCATCCGGCTCTTCTTGAATTGACTTTGACGGGCGACTAAGATTTCCTGAATGAGATCGGGATGGCTGGCTAAATAGATATTCTGCGGGCCCAAGGGAAGAAAGACCAGATCGCCGTACTGGCGAGCAGCGCGCTCTAGAAAATCCGCCGGCTGCCTGCGGAATTCGCGAAACAAGCCCAAGAGTGGGCGCGGCTTGGGGCCGGGAGGACGCGTCAGGGCTGGAGTCACTCTTTCCATTGTTGCGGTTTTGAGTCGCTCTAGGACACGCTCCTTGCGCTATAACTCTTGTGGAGCGGTCAAGGGAACGACTTTGCGGATGCCGTGGACCTCGGTCATCCCGAGGAGATCATCGTACAAGCTGCCGTACTGATAAACGAATATGGATATTTTGAAAATGCTCGCCGATCTTCGTGCCGAGCGCGAACAGATAGGGGAAGCAATCATCACAGTCGAACGTCTTGCCGTAGGAACTCATGGCAAGCGCCGTGGTCGGCCGCCAGGAAGCAAGAACAAACCGAAGGAAGAGTAAGGGGCAGAGCTGATCCGCGACGATTGCCGCTACACTGTGCTACGCGTAACCGCTGACATCGCGCAGAGGTTCACGCGCGGCGCCTGCTCGCGGGTGCTTCTCGCTGAGGTGGTTTTCGCTCGCCTGCCTTGATCAATTCAGCGGTTTGCAAATAGCGGCAGTCCTCCCGTTGGGCCGCCACGGTGTAGGCGTGATAGTGCTTCAACGCACGAACCAGCAAAAGTAGATACTCAACGGGGTGGATTCACCAGATCTGGGAGTTTCAATAAGCGGTCCGCG
>JASHRP010000817.1 GCA_030037375.1 Bryobacteraceae bacterium
CTCTCGTTCCAATCACGCCGATTGTGGCTGCATGGGATGCGGATGCTGCGGCTTCTGCGCGAGCCACCCGCTGGGATTCGAAGCCGTAGTCCTCATTGTCAACGGAGCCGCACCGAGTTTACCGGCGCCCACCGCGCTCGACGATTTCGCTTTTCTGATCGATCAACCGCCGCGCTCCTGAAGAGTCCACCCGCTCGCAGTACGGACCCTCTTCAAGGAGAAAGGAATGCGTTGCATTGGAGTGCTGGTCCTGTGCGCCGCGGCGGCGTGCGCACAGGATTCATTTGAAATTCACGTTTACGAATACGACCCCATGCCGCTTGGGTCGTTGAGCTACGAGACTCACCTGAATTACACACTGGAGGGAACAAGGTCATACGACGGGACGGTCGCGCCGACCCAGAATCAATTCCATTACACCACTGAGTTCACGGCCGGGCTAACCGATTCGTTCGCACTCGGAACCATGGTGCTGACCGCCGCACGTCCGGGTCATTCGCTCGAATATGCGGGCTGGCGAATCATTCCACACGCGTTTGCTCCGAAGTCGTGGGGGCTTCCGTTTAACCTTGGGGTCCTCGCGGAGTTCTCATTCATGCGGCCCGCTTATGAGGAGGATGCGCGGCACCTTGAGCTTCGACTCGTGATCGAGAAACACATCGGCCGCTTGCAACTCGACGGCAATCCGGTCTTCGCGCGAGCGCTGACCGGACCGCTAACGAAGCAAGGATGGGCATTCGAACCCTCAGGGCGAATCGGATGGCAACTGTCGCGTAAATTCACGCCAAGTGTCGAGTACTACAGCTCCTGGGGCCCACTGCGTAATCTGCCTCCGTTTCACGAACAGGTCCACCAATTCGTTCCCGGCGGAGATTGGAGGATCAACGATAGGCTGTTAGTGAACTTCGGGGCCGGATTCGGGATCACTGGAGCCGCTAACGCTGTTTTCGTCAAGTCAAGGTTCGAATGGTCGCTTGGGAAGGCCCCGTAGGCATAACTGGCCGGATTATGGTGTCTGATACCTCCAAGTGACCGCCGATCGCATTGTTCTGGGAGAGTCCCGTGTTAGCCTCGATCAGTTTATCAACGATGAATGTGCGGCAAGCCTTGGTTCAAATCCGTCGATTCGCAATCTTCTGCCATAGGTGGATGGGGCTCGCCTTCTGTGCCTTGTTCGCGTGGTGGTTCGTGTCCGGAATTTTCATGATGTATTGGGGTTTTCCGAGCGTCGGCCAAGGAGACCGGCTAGACCACGCCGACCCGATCGATGCGAGCCGTGTCCATCTATCGGCTGAGGATGCGTTTGAGAAGGTAGGCGTCGACGGTTCACCGGCCAGCGTGCAGTTGGCGATGTTCGATGGACGGCCCGTTTACCGATTCACCGTGGGCGGAGGCGGGCGCCGAGGCAGCGGTGGTGGCAGCGCTCCCACTCCGCAACCGAGGGCTCCCGCGATCGGCCGCCCGCCAACCGCAGTGGCCAGTATCACGGATGACAGTGATAAGAGCACCGAGCCGGCGGATTCTTCCACGACCCGTGTGGGGAGAGGCTTTGGACGCGGGCGGAGGGGCGATCCAGGAAGCCGGGGCACCCTCGCGGGCGGCTTCGGCGACGGAGCTGGTCGTGGTTTCGGGCGAGGCCGAAGGGGCGGGCGGGTTACCCAGGACGGAGGTGTCGTGCTAGCCGGCGCGACCGATCCGAGTGCGGGCGCGCAGACTCGCGCAGGCGACGGCGCAGCGGGATTCGGGAGAAGTCCCGCTGCGCCCGCGGGGGCGATCGCGCCAAATTCGTCTGGGGCCCCGGCGGATAACGCAACGCGAACCCCTCCACCGCGTCCTTCCCCAGGTCGCGGTGGTCGGGGAGGCGGGCAGATCATCGTCTATGCCGACGACGGCTCAGTGCAGGGCGAGTATTCTAAGGAACTCCGGGTTCGCATCGCTGCGCATTGGACCGGCCAACCCACAAGCGCCGCCCACATTCAAGAGGTGACCGCAGTCGATCAATGGACGGTGCAAGGCGGACTTCGCAACCAGCTTCCCCTGGAGAGGTACACTTTCCCGGACGGAGAGCAGGTGTATATGAACGAGCGATCCGGGGAAGTGGTTCAATACACCACGCTCGGATCAAGAATCGGCGCGGAGTTGGGGCCGATTCCACACTGGATCTACTACACGCCCCTGCGAGTCCAACAGAAGCTTTGGAGCAATCTGATCATCTACGCGTCTGGCATCGGCACGGTGATGGCGCTGCTGGGGTTGATTGTCGGTATCACCTTATATTCGCCGAGCAAGCAGTATCGCTTTGAAGGTTCCGCATCTGGAATCCCTTACAAGGGACAAAAGCGCTTGCACATGACTCTCGGATTATTCTTCGGGATTGTGACCTGTACTTGGGCGTTCAGCGGAATGCTATCGATGGACCCGTTCCCGGTGCAAACCAATCGCGGCCCGACCGGCGGGCAGGGTGGGCAAGGCGGCGACGCACGGATCGCGAGCCCTCTTGCCCGGATTCAAGCGCTTCTTCGGCCCCGACGCCTTCAGATTGAGGATTATGCCGCAAAGTCTCCGCAGGCCGCGCTGGCGCAATTGGAGAATTTAAAGGTGAAGCAGCTAGAGTTCACTTCTTTTGACGATCAGCCGGTCTACGTGGCGTACCTGAATTCGAACGAGACTCGGATCATTCCCGTTCAGGGCGATCCTCGCACCGAGTACGACAGGGAACGTATCTTCGACATGGTAGACAGCGCGGTACGTCCTTATGACATCGTCGACAAGCACGTGATGACGCAGTACGATCGTTACTACTTGGACCGCCATCGTGAACGGCCGCTGCCGGTGCTGTTCGTCAAATTGAACGACCCGCAACACACCCAGATCTATATGGACCAGAGAATGGCACGCGTCGTAGGCGAGCATTCCGACTCGTCTTCGTTTGTGACGCGGTGGCTGTATCACGGCCTGCACTCCATGGATTTTCCCTGGCTCTACAATTACCGCCCCGCCTGGGACATCGTGGTGCTGACGCTGATGTTCGGCGGACTGTGGCTGTGCGTGACCTCGGTTCAGCTCGGATGGGGGTTGCTCCGCCGAAAGCTGGGTCTCGCGCGAAGCAGTTGACCTTGCGATGCTATTGAAGAAAGAGAATTCCTGAAGGGAGATCAATCTCATGCATGAAATGCGCGTAGTCAGACGGAAGTATTTCGGGATGGCGCTGGCGATTCTCGCTGCCGCGCTGGTTCCTGCGCCGATGTCGGCCCATGGCGACGAAGAGCACGTCACTGGCACGGTGACGGCAGTCTCAGCCACCTCCGTAACTGTCAAGACAACGGATGGGAAGGCGGTGAGTGTGGGCTTCGACGCCAAGACGACGTATTCCCGTGGGAAGCAGGCAGTGCAGAAGACCGACATCAAAGTCGGCGATCGCGTTGTTATCCATGCCGACGAAGTCAACGAGAAACTTGTCGCGCACACCGTTGAACTCGGCACAGCAAGTCCAGCCGCGAAGTCGAAGTAGCAATCAAGGTCGCCCGGCGGGTTAGGAGAGTCGACCTTCCCTCTCCGAGCGACGTTGAAACACCCAATCGTAAAGCACCGGCAGCAGTACAAGCGTCAATACCGTCGAACTAAACAGTCCGCCGATGACAACGCTCGCCAGCGGCCGCTGGACTTCCGCCCCAGTCGAAGTAGCCGTCGCCATCGGAATGAATCCGAAGCTGGCGACGAACGCGGTCATCAGAACCGGCCGCAATCTCCGGCGTGCACCGCCCAATACGGCATCGCGCGTGCCATATCCGGCACTCGAGAGCTGGGTGATGGAGCTTACCAGCACAACTCCGTTCAGCATCGCCACTCCAAAGAGCGCGATGAACCCCACCGAAGCCGAGAGGTTCAGATTCATGCCCCGAATCCATAGGGCTGCGATCCCGCCAACCAGCGCAAAAGGAACATTTCCCACCACCAGCAGAGCCAGCTTCGCCGAAGAAAACGTGAGATACAGCAGAATGGCGATGAGAGCGATCACGATCGGCACTATTAGCATGAGGCGTCGGGACGCTCGCTCCTGATTCTCGAACTGGCCGCCATATTCGATAAAGTACCCGGTGGGCAGAGCGACTTCTTTATCGATCTTCGATCGTACTTCAGCGACGAAGCTTCCCAAGTCCCTGCCGCGAACATTCGACATAACGACGATTCGGCGCTGCCCTTCCTCGCGGTTGATCAACTCCGGTCCGCGCGCGACATCGATATGAGCTACTTGGTCCAACCCGACCTGCTCGCCGGCGGGTGCGCGGAGCATGATCCTCCTCATGGCGTCCGGATCGGTGCGGTAACGCTCCGGCAGCCGGAGGGCGACCGTGTAACGTTTCTGACCATCCAGAATCTCGGAAATCAGATCCCCGGAGCCGGCGCTTGAAACAGCCTCTTCAACATCGGTCACGTTCAGGCCGTATCGCGCGAGCGCTCCGCGATCGACACGAATCGTTAGATCCGCCACCCCGGAAGTCACTTCCATCTGTGGTTCCGCCGCGCCGCGAATGCCCGAAACCGCGCGCAAAACCTGCTGGCCAAGCGTGTCGAGCTCGCGAAAGTCGGAGCCAAACACCTTGATCGCGAGATCGGCTTTTACGCCGGAGATCGTCTCATCGATGCGCATGGCCATTGGCTGCGTGAAGTTGTAGGCGACGCCAGGAACGGTGTCCATGACTTTGGCGACGGCCTCTATCAACTCATCTTTGGTATGAAATCGCGTCCACGTATCCACAGGTTTCAGGAGCAGATAGGTGTCTCCTTCGTTGATGCCCATGGCTTCCGTCGCGAAGTCGGGTCGACCGATCTTGATGACTACATCGGCGATCTCCGGAATCTGACGCAGCTTCTGTTCGATCCGCTTGCTGATAGCGACGGACTCCGTCAGAGACACACCGGGTAGCTTGCGGGTCTCCATCAGAATCGAGCCTTCATCCAATTTGGGCATGAACTCGGTTCCGATGAAATACAACGAACCAAGTGCGGCGCCTAGAATCAGAAGCGCGGCAAGAGTGGTCAGAATGCGCAGTTTCATAGCGGTCCGCAGCACGGCAATGTATGACCGGGATATGGGCGCGAACCATCCTGTTTCTTCGGCCATGTGTGCCGCGCCGCCGGCCAATCCTCTTCGAAACGCGACCGATGTCAGAGTCGGCACCAGGGTCAGAGCTAGTAGCAGAGAGCCAGCCAGCGCGGTGCAAACCGTAATCGCCATCGGACGGAACATGCGGCCCTCCATACCTTGCAGGAAGATGATGGGCAAATAAACAGCGACGATGATCACCACCGCGAACGTCATCGGGCGCGCGACTTCCTTGGCCGCATGGCGCACGGATTCGATCGGAGCTTCGCCGCCGTGCTGCTCGCGAAGACGATGCACGGAGTTTTCCATCATCACCACCGCGCCGTCGACGATCATCCCGAAGTCGATAGCGCCCAGGCTCATCAGGTTCGCGCTAATTCCGAATACCCGCATCCCCAGGAAACTGATCAACATTGAGAACGGAATCACGGCCGCGGTTATCAGCGCTGCCCGCAGATTCCCGAGGAAGATCAGCAAAACGACCGTGACCAGGAGGAAACCCTCGAACAGATTCGTTTCGACGGTGTGGATGGTGCCGTCGATTACGTAGGATTGATCGTAGAACGGCGTGATCTTCACGCCCTCGGGAAGACGAAGACTCGCGATCCGATCCTTGACTTGCTCGATCAATCGCTTGCCGTTTTCACCCTTGAGCATGATCACCATGCCGGACACGGTTTCTCCGTTGCGCAACGTGGCGCCTTCCGGCGGAGCCGCTCCAATCCGCAGTTGGGCGACATCCCGCAGCAAAATCGGCGTACCATTATTCGACGCGAGAACGATATTGCCCAGGTCGCCGGTCGTAGTCGCTCGCCCCGTCCCAATTAGCGTGTACTGCTCCGAGGCGTGCTCGATATAGCCACCGCCGAAGTTCGTATTGTTGTCCTCAACGCGCTCCGCCACGTCGTGCAGGGTAAGTCCGTATTGAGCCAGCAGAGCGG
>JASHRP010000818.1 GCA_030037375.1 Bryobacteraceae bacterium
CCGGGCATTCACGCCGGCAATCTCGACAATAAGGAGCTGGTTGCCGGAACCACTTTGTTTATTCCGGTGCACGCGCGCGGAGCCTTGTTCGAGGCCGGCGATGGTCACGCGGGCATGGGTAACGGCGAAGTCGATATCACGGCGATGGAAACATCCCTCACCGGAGTTTTCCAGTTCGTGGTGCGCAAGGACATGCATCTCAAATGGCCGCGCGCCGAAACTCCCACGCACTGGATCACGATGGGGCTCGATCCGGATTTAACCGAAGCCACCAAGATCGCGGTGCACGAGACCCTGGATTTTCTGGTGAGCGAAAAGAAACTGACGCGTGAGGAGGCCTATATGCTCGCCAGCGTGGCCGTTGATTTCGAGATTACGCAGTTGGTGGATGGGACCAAGGGAGTGCACGGGATGATCCCCAAGAGCATCTTCAAAAAGTGAGCGCGAAAGAAGCGCGGGGCTTATTCCTGCTTAAACAGCTCCCGCCGGTCGACGCGCTCTCCGTGGAAGATCACTTCAGAGATGCGCTCGGTGGCGGAGATATCTTCGATCGGGTCGCCGTCGACCAGCAGCAGGTTCGCGTCATACCCCTCGCGAACCGCGCCAATCCGATTGTCCGCGTGAATCAGGCGCGCGGCGTCAAAGGTAGCCGCCTGAAGCGCCGCGGGGGTCGGGATTCCGGCCTTTACCCAGAGCGCCAGCTCGCGATGGATCGCCGGACCATGAACCAACAGGGGCGTGCCTGAGTCCGTACCGGTAACCAGCGTCACGCCGCTCCGAAATGCCGCCGCGAGATTCTGTTCCGCAAAATCGTATCGCACGATTTCGCTTCCATACGCCGCTCGCGCCGCTTTAAGCTGCGGCGATTGCAGCAAGGTCACCGTGGATTCGATCGCGGGCCGCGGCGTGACCTGCGCAACCAAAGAGCGCTGAAGCGGGGTAAGGTTTCCACCGCGAAACGCGATCATCGATTCAAGGCCCGCCAGCGCTGGGATATAGCTGACCTTCCCGTCTTTCATGCGGATGAATAGCGAGTCTGGGATTGCGTCGCTGACCGATCCGTGCTCGATTCCATTGATGCTCGCTTGAAGCGCCGCCGCAACGCCGGTTGAATTTTCGGTCGAGCAGACCAAGGGCAAGCCGGCGTCATGGGACGCCTGAGCCAAGGCGGAGAAAACGGTTGGATCGAGAGGGCCGAACTGCGGCATTCCTGCATTGCCTTGCCCCGCGTTGCCTTGCACGATGGCAACGACGCCGTCGCCGCCGCTTTTCTTGAGCTCCGCAACAGCCATGCGTGCGTCCTCAGGGGACTTCACCACATGCACGGCGCTGGCTTGAGATGGGCCCGAACCGTCTCCGGCGAAGGCAAAGCCGGTGACGAACAACTCCGCACCCAAAGTCTCGCCGGACGAAACCGTCGAGCGATGCTTCATCATCAGGTCCAATTCATCGCCGGAGCTGTTGACGGTTGTGACTCCGCTGTACAAGTACGCTGCCAGCTCGCGATCGATGCTATCGCCTGACTTAGACGGATTGCCGGGTTGATTCGAAAAGATTCCGGGCGTACTCAAATGGACGCTCACATCGATCAATCCGGGCAAGAGAGTCTTGCCTGAGCCGTCGATTTCCTCGGCCTTCAACGCTTTCGCATCCGGCGCCGAACCCGAGAAAATTTTGGCGATCTTGCCATCGCGGATCAGCACGGACTGCTGATCGAGAATTTGGCCGTCGCCGACAAAAACTTTCACATCGCGAATCAAAAATGACCGGCTGCGATTGAGCTCCCGCAGAGTCATCTTCTCTTTTCCGAGATTCGTTTTGGCATGCGCTTGCCAAACGCCGATGGCGAAGAACGGCGCCATCACCCCGAGAACCCATAGCTTGGCCGAAGGACGCAGCTTTTCGTCCTTGTCCCAGCGGAACAGCTTCGCTCCCAGGAATGTGGCGACCACTGCGGTGATCAGCAATGCGGCCGTCGCGGGAAGATTATCCATGATCGTCTCATTGCGCAGCAGGATTCCCTGAATCCCGGTTGAGAAATGCGTGGACGGAAGAAATTGTGAGGCGATCTGGAGCCATTCCGGCATGATCGCAAGGGGGATCGTTGCGCCGCCCAGAAGCAGCATGGGCGTGTAAAAGAGCTGCACTAGCACCTGGCCTTCTTGCATCGAATTCGCGACCGAGGCAATGATGCCGCCCATGGCTCGAAAAGCAATCACTCCCAGTCCCAGGAAGACGTACAAAGAGACGGGATTTTGAGGAGCTGGCATGTTCCAAAAACCGTGCGCCAGTCCGAGCACGAGAACGACCAGGGGCAGATACGTCACCAGTCCGGTCACTAAAGACGAAACCAGGATGGGTCCAGCGCTGATCGGCGCTACCTTGAAGCGGCGGAGGATATTGCGCTCACGCTCGCCGATCGCGCGCATCGCGGCCCCAAAGAAACCCGAGCCCAGCACGCCGATGGTCAGAACCATATTCACGATCTGCGTGGCGCCGCCCTGCTCCGCGTGCGCGATCTGTCCGAACATGAAGAAGAAAATCAACGGGAACAGATAGCTGAAGAACAAAACCGACCGGTCGCGGAGGGTTAGCCGCAGGTTCATCCGGATTTGCGCGATGTAGGCGTTCATGGCGTTAATCCCTCAGCCGCTTCCCGGTCAGCTCGATGAACACGTCTTCGAGAGTGGGCCGCTTGAGATGGATGTCTTCAAGATCGAGCCCCTGTTGATCGATCCATTTAATGACTCCCGGCAGCGTGCGCGCCGGTCGCGCCGAGAAGACGAGCAGCAGTTTGCGTTCATCGTCAAGCGTTGCTTTCTCGGCGTCCTGAAAGACGGGAACCTCCGCCGGCATCGGCATCGTGGTGCGAAGCTCAATGCGCGACTGGCCCACGGTTTTCGCTTGAATCTCGCGCGGCGTGCCCATGGCGATGATGCGGCCTTGATCGACGATCGCGACGCGGTCGCATAGACGCTCGGCCTCTTCTATGTAATGCGTGGTGAGCAGGATGGTCCGCTTGGAGCTCTTCATCTCCGAAATCAAGCCGTGGATTTCCAACCGCACCTGCGGGTCGAGACCTGTCGTCGGCTCGTCGAGAAAAACCAGATCCGGCTCATTCACCAGAGCGAGGGCGAGCGCAACGCGTTGTTTCTGCCCGCCGGAGAGCTTCGAGTACGCCTCGTTGCGTTTCTCCGAAAGCTGAAGCCGATCGATCAGCTTGTCGCAATCCGCACGGCGCGAATAAAACGCCGCAAACCATTCCAGCGCTTCCTTGACCGTGCATTTGTCGGGCAGATTCGTGGCTTGCAGGCAGACGCCGATGCGATCCTTGAGCGCGCGCACATCGACGCCGGGATCGAACCCGAGCACCTTCGCTTCGCCCGCGGAGCGCGGACGAAGACCTTCCAGAATCTCAACCGTCGTGGTTTTCCCCGCGCCGTT
>JASHRP010000819.1 GCA_030037375.1 Bryobacteraceae bacterium
GACAGCTTGTCCTTGGCGTCGATGTTATGGTCCAGCTTGAACGCCGGAATCGCCGAGTAGCGGTGACCATTCTGGTTCACCAAGTAATTGTTCGTGAACTGTGACGCGTTATTCGCGGCCGGAACGTAGCTCAGGATTTTCAGCGAAATGGGATCGAAACGCGTCAGCGGAATGGTGTTGTTGGGGAACGCCGTCGCATAGCCCTGTCCGGCCAACGCGCCGGAAGTGGCCACACCGCGCGTCGCCGGATCGAAAATTTCGTTGGCGAAAACGTGGTTGCCCAGGGGGTCGAGCTGAACCGTGGGTGTACCCAGCGGGGTGGTCTGGATTCCCAATTGCGCGCAGGCGCTGCAATTGCCGTTCGGCGAGATGGCCGAGAAATTACCAGCCAGGTACGCGGGCGTCGGAACCGTATCCTGGAAGCCGTAGCCATCGGTCTCTAGGAATTCCTCGTAGTTGAAGAAGAAGAAGCTCTTGTTGTGGCCGTTGTAAATCTTCGGGATGTAGATCGGCCCGCCGAGCGTTCCGCCGAAGTCGTTGCGGCGAGAGCGCGGCCGATACTTGCCGCCGTCGCCGCCAGAGCTGCTGCACTGTTGACCGGTCGGGCCCACGATGCACCCTCCGCTCTTGGTAAAAGGATCTCCCGCGTCCAGGTCTTCATTGACCAGGTAGTCGTAACCCGTTCCGTGATACTGGTTGGTGCCGGACTTCATGGTCATATTGATGACCACGCTGCCGGCCTGGCCGAACTCAGGGGAGTAGTTGCTGACCTGATAGGCGATTTCTTGAACGGCGTCCACGCTGGGCTGCGCCATCTGTGTGTAGTCGTACGCGCCATAATAACGGTCCGTCGCGTCCTGGCCTTCGATGCGCATCGTCTCCGTCGTTACGAAGGACTGGCCGAGGCCGTTGATCTCGAATGTTCCGCTCGCCGCGTATCCGCTGACGCCAGGGAGCGTCAACAGCGTGTTATACGGATTGCGGTAACCGGACGTTCCGGAATTGACGGTTCCGACGCCCAACATCGGCAGCGCGTCCATCTGCTCAATGGTGACGTTGTGCGCCATCTCGGCGGTCTCTGTCTTGAGCAGCGACGCTTCCGCGGTGACTGTTACCGATTCCGTCGCGGCTCCGACTTGCAGCCCAATGTCTTCTCTCAACACCGAGTTCGAGGCCAGTGCGAGATTCGTGTGGGTGTACGTCTTGAATCCCGTTACCGTCGCTGTCACCGTGTAGGTGCCGACCGGCAAGTCCGTGATCGTGTATACGCCGGCGGCCGACGCGGCGCCGGAATAAACAACACCTGTGGCCGCGTTCTTTGCATCGACTTTCGCTCCCGCGACGACCGCGCCAGCCGGGTCGGTGACGGTGCCTGTGATGGTTCCGTTACCAACCTGACCGAACGCTGTCAGGCCAGCGAGAGAAAGGCAGAATGCAAACGCAGCAATCCTCAACTTCATGAACCCCCCTTTTGACTAACGTAGCCTCCAAAATCCTACAATCAATTTGCTATCGAGTCAATCAGTTTTTGTTATATGAAAACTGGAAGACATCTACCTTATGTAATATTCTAGGTTTTAAGACTCAAGCTACAGTTATCCAAGAGGTTACTGGAGACCCAGGACGGTACCTTCAGGGGGTCCAAAGGTACCGTTTCCGTAGAATCATAGCCCCGGATTTGGGCCGGGGCTACTCAGCCGATTCGATTGGGACTAGAAAGAGAAGCGTCCGATGATCGTGCCGGCGCGCGCCGCCAACCCAGTCGCCGCAGTCGTACCGTCGAATGTGCCGGCCGTGTTTGGAGCCTGGTAAGCGTCGATGACGCCGAACCCGCCGGTCAGAATGCCCAGCGCATTCTTCGTGACCGCGTTCTGCGGATTAGTGGCGATGGGTTGCGGCATCAGAGTGCGGTTAAAGATGTTGGTGAACTCCGCGCGAAGCTGGAAGTTCATTCGCTCTTTGATGCGGAAGTTGCGGCCGATGTTCGCATTCTCTTTAGGATTGCGCGGGCCGCGGAAATTCTTCATGTAGTTTGGCGCACCGGTAACCGCGCTGCCGCAGTTCGTGTTCACCGGACATTGCGCCCACGCGGCCGGATTCAGCACCTGAGTAGTGTACGGATTGTAGGTGCTGAGATTGTTGATGTTGACGCCAGGCGTGTACAACGGCTGGCCCTTCACATAAATATCTTCGGTCGGGAGGAACTCCGCGGTGCCAGTAGTGGGAATGCCGATAAACGGACCACTTTCGTAGTTCGCAAACCCGCCGATTTGCCAGTCCTTGATGACCTGGTTCATGAATTTCATGTGCGTGTTGAAGTACTCAGCCTTGGGCGTCTGGTATATGAAGTTGAAGCTCAGGGTCCGCGGCGGGATTTGGGACAATGTCCACTCATTGCTGGCGTAGTTGAAGTAGTCCTGCCGGGTCGCCCGGCTAAAGCCCTGCGCCCAGGTGAAGAACCCGCCGGCTTGGAGACCGTGTGAGAAACGCTTGGTCGCCTTCGTCTGCAAAGAGTCGTATTTGGAGTCGCCGGTTGGGTTATATCCCTGAGCGAGCGTGCTGAACTGCGGGAACGGATGTCCTATGACGCTTCCCAGCGTATTGCTTGTGGCGTAGCCAGTGTACGGCAAAATGCTACTGTAGCCGGCCGCGGCCAGCGTCTGGATAACCGCCGTGCTGCTGAGAGGCTGGCTCAGGATCGCGCGAGCACAGTCGTTGCCCGGCGTACAACTGAGGCCCGTCGGCGCAAAGTTGTACCCGGCCGGGCCGGTTCCCGGATACGGATACAAGCCGTATTGCGCGTAAGCCGACGCAGGGACGTGAGTGACTGTGCCGCCGCCCAAGACGCCGCTCAGCCACGCGGCGCGGTTAGCCACGTACTCTGCTTCCAAGACAAAGCTCCTGGTGATTTCCCTCTGGAAGCCGACGCTCCATTGGTTTACGCGGGGCGGGCGGTTCTGGTTCGCATCGGGCCAACTCGGCGCCGGCGATGTTGTGCCGATGGCCGGATAAATGTTCGTCGTCGTGACGGGCCAAACCGGCTGCTGGATGAAGCCCGGGGTCTGGTCGCCGACATACGGGTTGATGCCGACAAGAGGATAGCTTCCGACACTAGTTACGGTACCGCCGGCAAGGTTCTCGACGAGCTGATAGGTAAATCCCCATCCAGCGCGGAACACCGTCTTGGGATCAATCTGATAGGCAACACCCAAGCGAGGCGCGAAAGCGTAGGGGTAGGGGCTTTGGTAGAAGCTGCAACCGCAGGTGTTGGCGAAAATCGTAGCTCC
>JASHRP010000820.1 GCA_030037375.1 Bryobacteraceae bacterium
CTCGGTCAGGTCACCGGCAACAATCTGATCCGCAGCGCGAGGGATGCGGGTGTCGACGTGATTTTGCCTTCGCTCGAGCGCGTGTTCAATGCTCCGTCCTGGATTGGCGAAAAAATGAAGCACGTCATCGAGCCGCGAATTACCTATCGATGGGTCACCGGGATCGACAATTTCAATCAGATCGTGCGCTTCGATCAAACCGATCTTCTCTCGGATACCAATCAATTGGAGTTTTCCCTAACGAACCGTCTGCTCGCGAAAGACAAGAATGGCACGGTCACGGATCTGCTGAACTGGCAACTCTTCTACGACCGTTACTTCAATCCGACCTTCGGGGGCGCGGTCATTCCAGGGCAAGCGAACCTGGTGGAGAGCATTGCTGACCTGACGGGCTACACCTTTCTGTATGGACCGCGAAACTCATCGCCGATCGTGAGCCGGATGGGGCTGCAAACCAAGATAGGGTTGGATTGGCGGACGGAATGGGATCCCGTGCGCCGGGGTTTCATCGATACCGGCGTGAACGCCAATTACAGGTTTTCGAATTACGTGTTGTCGATCGGCGAGACCCGCGTGCGAACCGACCCAATTCTGCTATCCAATACCGATCAGCTCCGCGCGCAGATTACCTATGGCAATCAAAACCGGCGAGGACTGAATTACGGCGGCAGCATCTTCTATGACGTTCGCCAGAACATCATGGAATATGCGGCGGTGCAGGCGAGTTACAACACGGACTGCTGCGGGCTCACGCTCGAATACAAGCGCTGGGCGTTCGGGACTCGCGACGAGCACCAGTTTCTGCTGTCTTTCGAGATCTCCAACATCGGCGCGGTAGGCACGTTGGCCAAGCAGCAGCGGATGTTCTGACACGAACCAGCGGCGCACTGGAAGTGGTACCTAGACGCCGTTCGGCCTATCCCTATTTACTACCCCCGACTTAATAACGGCTAAAGTGTAGTCCCGGCGTGTCGATAGAAGGGTGACGAGGAGTTGACGTGATTTTAACAGCTCCGGCAGGGATCGATTTTACCAACACCAAAAGGACCAACCATGAGACGAATAGTTGTTGCACTTCCCCTCCTCTCCGCGGCCTTGATTTGGGCGCCGGCAGGAAAAGCGCAAACCTTCGCGGCAACCGGCACGACTTCGGTGGGCGTTACGGTTGCGCCCGAGGCCTCTCTCTCCGTCACCACCACTACTACGACGCTAACCTCGGTGGGGACGCTCTTCGCCAACTACACCGGGACCACCAACCTCGTTTACAAGATCCGGACTTCGCAGACCACAGGGAGCGGTTCCATCACGGCGGAGGTTACCACCGACTTCTCACCAACCGGCGGACCTTCGGTGGCAACTCCGCCTACGGCAGGCGACGCGCTCACCTATACCTGCTCGGGGGCATCTTCCGGGACCCCTTGCAGCGGATCCCAAACCTCTTCGACCACCGCCGCCACCAACGTTGCGTCGTTCGGTCCCGGCGCGAGCTCGTCCTATGTCGGCGACGGGGCTGCTCTCAGCTGGACGCTCACCAACGATCCGAAGTACGCGACGGGAGCTTACGCCGCGACCGTCACCTTCACGGTCTCCTCTACCTAAAGTTGAGTGAATACCGGTCCGGGCGCGACCGAAAGGATCGCTACGGTTGTACCCGGACCACTGCACTTAACTGCTCAACTTTCCCCGGAACAATCTCCACGCGCGCGCGTAGCTCGTAGTCGCCCGCAGCGAGCGGTTTCTGCAGCGGAAACAAGAACCGCTGGCTGCGTTTTGGAAGCACGGGCATGGTGAACATAGCCACCGTTTCGAGAACCTTGCCAGCCCTAAGCACGGATAGCTCACCACGCGGGCGAACATGCATCAGCCCCTTGTTTTCGATGACGATCACGCCGCGATGCCTGGTTGCGTCTCCCGGCACGGCTTCCAATGCGACGGTTTTGATCGCCGCCGCGGTCTGCGGATGGCCTACCACAACGTAGAAGGCGGTGATCGTGCGGACACCGATCCCGATAGCGGCCGCCTGCGCCGCTGAGCCAGAAGCGGTGAACCCGGCTGCGCAGTGGTAGCTTTGCTCCGCCGCCTCGCTGGGGACGCGAATCGCGAAGCGCACGGACAAACTGGCGTGCGGTCCAATTTCCGCGGTGGGCGGTTCCAACTCCAGCCAATCCCGGCAGGAGAACTCGGATTCAGCGGGATATCGTTCGCCAAACTGGGGCGTCTCACTCGCATCAACGAAAAAATCCAGCATTTGCACGCCGAGCTGAGCTTTGGCTCCCGAGTCGTTCCGAAGAGTCAAAGTTCCGGATTGCTGGGCGCCCGCGGCGACTTGGAATTCCGACGTCATCGGCTGGACTCCGAGACTCAGTTGAGCCTGTGCAGGGAGACCGGATGCCAGCAGGACCGCAAGGGCGAACAGCGTGCCCTTCGGCTTGGCTAGTTCTGAGTGACCAGGTAGCTCAAGGTCAATTGGCACGTCGGCGCCCCCGTTGCTTGATACTTCCAGGCGTCTGTGAATTGATAGGTAACATTCACCGAATAGTTAGCCGTGCCTGTGGCCTGTTGCCCGCCGGCGAACTGTTGTGGCGTGGTCGAAAGCGGGAAGCTCCCGCCGCATGCGCCGGTCCCGCCTCCGCTAACTGAGGAGGACGCGCAGATGACCTGAATCGCCGAAGTGGGAATCGTGCTGCAATTGGTGAGCGTGCCGCTGCTGGCCGCGACCGTGATGTTCCAGGTCTTGGCGTTGTTCCCGCCCGTGATTTGCCAGGACAAAGCCACGGAGACTGTACCAGGGGAGTCCGGAGTGGTTGGGGAGAAAGAGACTGTAGAAGGCACCGGCGTGATCGTGCCCACGGATCCTTGCAGCAGGCCGGCCAAGATCGGCACAACCAGGATGCGGGTTATCGATTGCACGCTGCCGTTGCGCAACATCACAAAGCACTGATACTCAGGGTTAGATTGGCGGTGTAGGTGCCCGTATGAAAACTGGGACTGTCCGTCAGGACGAAGTTCATCTGCACCGTATTGGGACTGGTGGAACTGCACGCTCCGCCTCCGCCCGTGCATGTGCCGCTTCCAACGTTGACCACCGCAGTCTGGGATGAAGTACTTACAGTGGTCGTGCCAACGCACGCTGTCCCCAGGGATGCCGCGCCGCAGGTGTACGTCAGGTTGCCGGCGGCCACCGATGGGCCGCCCGAAGGGGAAAAATCGGACGCCGCCTGAATCGTCATGGACGCGCTGCCGCTAGGGGTGGTCCGAACGTTGTAGTTGATCAACAGATTGCCGGTAAATGGCTGGAACAGTGTTCCTGCTGAAGTCAAGCTAGCCGAACTTGGAACAGACAACGTTCCGTCCGGCGCCGGCTGCGCGGTCAAACTTTGATTCTGCGAGCCAAAATATTGAAAGGAAAGACCCAGCGAAGGGAGTAAGGCAATGCCAACCACCCCTAATAGGCGATGGCGCATCTCGGCTTTTGCAAGAAGCCAGTTTGCTGTAGCGATGAATAAGAATAGCCGAAACCATGGCAGCGCTGCAACTTAGGTCGCCTCGCTCAGTCACTGCCCAACCGGCCGCTTCTCCGCAGTGATCAATCACTAGAACTTGGGCCTGTTCGTTCTTCTTTTCGATCATCAGCCCAATCGGACGCAGTTGTTCCTGCACAGCCTGCAATGGCGGTCCGATCAGAAGCCCTCCACGGCCTCCGGCGTTGAACCGACCCAAAAACGGCATCTCAAAATCGAAAGCGCCCTTGAGTCCAGTCTGATCGAAGATCGGCTCAATCGAGTTCCATTTGCCTCAGCCGCCACGCTAGTTCCGGCATCGAAATCCCGTTGCAAAGCCAGTCCGCCTTCCGGGCGCAATCGGGCTCGCGTTTGTCCCAAGCCGCAGTCTGATCGAGATGTGCGCCTCCCGGCGCCGCCTTCAAGACGTAGACGTTGATCATTCGCTGCTCGCGGTGCGAGGCTAGCCGGAAGCGCTCCGCCAAAAAAGATCGCAGCATCGGAGTGGCCTTGTCGCCCGGCATCCCTGAGGGCAAGTTGATGGATATGTCCATACTCCGCTCTGCCAGCCAGGCCGGCCCGACGACCTGCTGCGGCGCCACGTGGTACGCCTGCACGATCGCTTCGAGCAGTGAAATATCATTCAGGATAAGCAGTTTGCCGGAAGGATCCGACGGCGCTGGAACCTTCGGCTGCGCGAAGACCGCCGCCGCGCCCGCAACTATGAGCACCACCCTAATCACTCGATTCCCTACCCTCTAATCACCCACCTAACTCGGCGTGGGTTTGCACGGGTTGACGGCGTTCCAAGGGAGAGAGTTATGTCGGGCTGACCGGCCAGTTCAAATTTAGCCATAGAGGTCTACGCGAATGACTTAGTCCGGTCTACAGTCTAACCCTTAGAGAGTCGATCTAATCATCACGCGAGCAAGTGTAAACCATGCCAATCAAGACCTTTAACCCAACCGACTGCCGGAGAGCGGCTCTGTTCTCGCTGGCTGGAGCAATTTGCGTATCGACTGTTTGTAGCGCCCAAGTTGGAATCGGGCTGGCTCCCATGCGGCTCGAGATGAATCCGGCCCCGCGCGCCGTTCAATCAGGATTGCTAACGATTACGAATGAGACGGACAAGGCAGTCCGTGTGCGCGCGTCGCTCCTCGATTTCTTTATCGACGAAACCGACACCCCGCAGTTTGCAGTCTCGCTGCCCGCCGAAGCCTCAACATCTTGCCGCTCGTGGCTGGGCCTCAACCCGATGGAGTTTGAGGTTCCTCCAAAGCGTTCGTCGCTCGTCCGCTACACCTTGAGGGTACCGGCGACAGTGGCGCAAGGAAGCTATCACTGTGCAGCCGGGTTCACGACGCTTCCTACGGCGCAAGATATGGAGGGCACGGGATTGCGTTCGGCCGTCCGGATGATTGCGGCTTTCTATCCGGTGATCGGCAATCCTGAGATCAAGGGCCAAGTGGTCAGCGTCGGACTAGAAAGGGCCAATAGTCCCCCGAAATCGCCCTGGCGCGCCGTCGTGGTTCTCAGAAATTCCGGGGCCCGCTACTACCGACCGAAGGGCACGCTCGATTTGGTCGACGACACCGGAAAGGTAATTAAGACGCTCGAGTTCCCGTCGCTGCCGGTTCTGCCGAATCGCGATCAGCGGTTCTTGTTTCCTTTGGAAATCGATCGGGATCAGACGCAGTTCACGCTACGGGCCCGTGTCAGCCTCGGTCCGCC
>JASHRP010000821.1 GCA_030037375.1 Bryobacteraceae bacterium
GACCGCCAGTAACTGACCGGAATGCCGGCATCGGGCGGATGGTATTGAATATCGTGATTGGGAATGTCGTAGGTGTGGGTGACGATTCCCTCTACGCCCGTGCTGTCGACGCCGTTGCGCAGCCCGCCGAAAGACGGACAAACGACGGTGCCGGTGAACGCGACGGGCATGCCATCGGCATCCAAGCCCGCGGCGAACTTCGTGTAAGACGCCGGGCGATAGGTGTCGTGCTGGAGATCGTCCTCCCGAGTCCAGGTGAGCTTCACCGGCGTGCCTTTGACCGCGTTCGCAATTTCGACGGCTTCGCCGATGAAGTCCGCGCCGCCGCGCCGTCCGAACCCGCCGCCGAGGAATTCGGTGTGGATGGTGATCTTGTTCGCGGGCAGTTTGGTGATCTGAGCCGCAGTCTGCTGGGCGACCGATTGAATCTGCGTACCCACCCAGATTTCGCACGAATCGGCGGTCACATGCGCGACGCAGTTTAATGGCTCCATGGGAGCGTGCGAGAGATATGGAGCTTCGTACACAGCTTCGAGCTTGTGGGCCGCGCCCGCCATTGCCGCACCTGCGTCGCCAGACTTGCGGGCCGAAGCGCCCGGCTTCTGCGCGAGATCGGCAAACATTTGCCTCAGACTGGCCGTTGAAGTGTTTGCGCGCGAACCCTCATCCCATTTGATCGTCAGGCCCTTGCGTCCTTGCGCGGCGGCCCAGGTGTTATCGGCTAAGACCGCGACCCCATTCGAGATTTGAACCACGTCCTTGACGCCAGGCATGGCCTTCGCCTGCGTGGCATCGAAGCTCGCGACCTTGCCGCCGAAAACCGGGCAGCGCTCCAGGCTGGCGTAGAGCATTCCGGGACGCTTGATGTCGAGCCCGAAGGTGGCCTTCCCGCTAACCTTCGCTGCCGTGTCGAGCCGCTTCATCGAGGTCCCAATCACGCGGTATTGGCTCGCGTCTTTGAGTTTGATGCTGTTCGGGGCGGGAACGGGAAGTTTCGCGGCGGCATCGGCAAGGCTTCCGTAGCTCAGCCTCGCATTGGTCTTAGTGTTGACGACCGAGTTGTTTTCCGCCTTGCAGTCAGCTTTATCGATACTCCATTGCTGGGCCGCCGCGCCAATCAGCATCTCGCGAGCCTGCGCGCCGGCTTGCCGCAGTTGCTGGAAGGAGGTACGGATGCTGAGGCTGCCGTAGGCTCCCATCATTCCGCCGTATTCGGGCGCGGGTTGCGGGAACTCATTGCGGATTTTCTTCCAATCGCATTCGAGCTCCTCGGCGAGCAGCATCGAAAGCGACGTCACCGTGCCCTGGCCCATCTCGGATTTGTGAATCATCAGCGTGACGCTGTCATCCGCGCCGATTCGAACGAACGCGTTCAGCTTGGCAGGCGCGGTTTCCGCAGCCGCCAGCCGAGACTTCTCCGGCAAATAGAACCCGAGCATCAATCCGCCCGCCGCGGTTCCACCGGCCTTGAGGAACGTACGGCGATCGACCTTTTTTGTCGTTACCGCGATCATGCGAGTTCTCCTTTCGCCGCAACGGCCAGTTCGGCTCGGTAGCGCGCGGCCGTGTGAACCGCCCGGCGAATCGCCTGATAGGTGCCGCAGCGGCAAAGGTTGCCGTGCAAGGATTCGTCGATATCGGCGTCGCTCGGGTTCGGGGCTTTGGCGATGAGGGCGGCGGCGGTCATGATCTGCCCGGACTGGCAATAGCCGCACTGCGGAACGTCTTCCTCGATCCAGGCTCGCTGGACGGGATGGCTGACGCCGTCCGCGGAGAGTCCTTCGATGGTGGTCACGCTCTTGCCCGCCACGGTTTGGATCTGTGTTACGCAGGATCGCGTGGGCGAGCCGTTAATGTGGACCGTGCAGGCTCCGCACTGCGCGATGCCGCAGCCAAACTTGGTGCCAGTCATGCTCAGCGTGTCGCGCAAAACCCACAGCAAAGGCATCTGTGGCTGCACGTCGACGCTTTGAGCCTTTCCGTTCAGCGTGAATTTGAAGACGGCCATCCGGACCTCCTTGGAAATCGGAGACTTTCGGATTTCAGTATACAACCATGGTGTTTGTGCAGGTAACTCCTTTGCTGGCAGGGGATTGTAGTGGATAAGAGACATTGGTCCGGTTTACTTGATGACCCTGATCTGCGGCACACTGAAAGCATGGACCGCTTGATCGCTCGATCGCGCTTCTCGCCGCCGAACGGTCTATCTGCAAAGAGAGGTTGCCCAACTGGGCATTGAGATCAGGCGTCGCTTCGAATCGATTGGCCGAACAGGGTGACGGCACGGACCGGGGGCGAAGGCAGACCGACCCTCGCCTGCGCGAGACAAGCGAACGTATCGACAAGCTCGTTGTGGTCCTCCGCGAGATGATCCGGCGTAAGTCCCACCCCTTGTAGAGCGCCTAGCCGTCTTGCGTCAGAGCCGATCCTGTAGCATCATTGTCAGTAACCTAAAATTCCGCGTAGAAGAATGGTTGAGGCTAAGACATGCGAAAAACATTTTTCATCGCGACGCTGGCACTCTTGGTTCCCCTGCTGATTTTTGCTCAGCAGCAGACTGAGAAGATCGATCTCAACATAATCCACAAGATAAAGACAGCCGAACTCGGCGATGGCGGCCGGGGAGGCGGCGGCGGTGGTGGCCGGGGCGGTGGGCGCGGACCGGCTCGTCCTCCGGTTATGGAAACGCTGTACTATCTCACGGACCGCTACGGCCCGCGACTCACCAATTCGCCGCAGTACCGCGCGGCCGGCGATTGGGCGGTGACCCAGCTCAAGGAATGGGGATTGAGCAACGTCCACCTGGAGCCGTTTACGACCATTCCTCCTCCCGCGCCCGCGAATGCCGATGCAAATGCGGATGGCGCGGCTGGCGGACGTGGCGGCGGCGCTGCGCGCGGCCCGATCCCGAGCTGGCAAATGACCGGTTACAGCGGAGCGATGATCGAGCCCAGCTACATGCCGATCATCGGCTATCCGCAAGCCTGGAGCGGCGGCACCAACGGAGTGATGACAGGCGAAGCGATGCTCGTTCCGCCGATTCAGACTATGGCGGACATGGATAAGGTGCACGGCAAGCTGACTGGGAAGATTGTGCTGACCGCCGACCCAATCGATCTGCCACTGCCCACAACTCCGCCGGCGACCCGGTATTCCGATGAACAGCTCAACAACCTGATCCCCGAAGTTTTCCCCGGACTCGGCGGCGGGCGAGGAGGTGGAGGGCGCGGAGGGAACAACGCCAACCTGACTCCGCAGGAGCAGCAAGCGTTCCAGCGTCGCCAGACGACCTTCTTCAAAGACGAAGGCGCTCTGGCTACGATCACCGCGTCCGCGCGCGGACAGGCCGGCATCGTCTTCGCCAGCAACGGCTCCTCGCGCGCGGGAGATCCCACCAAGAATCTCCCTTCACTCGCGATCACGGCCGAGCATTACAATCGCATCGCGCGGCTGCCGGAGCACAACGTTCCGGTGAAGCTCTCGTTCGACATCAAGGTCGAATGGGACACGACCAAGACCGAAGCTTTCAATGTGATCGCTGAGATTCCGGGAACGACGAAGCCGAATGAGCTGGTGATGGTCGGTGGACATTTCGACTCCTGGCACATGGGCACCGGCGCCACGGATAACGCGGTGGGAAGCGCGGTGGCGATGGAAGTGATGCGCATTTTGAAGTCGCTCGATCTGAAGATGGATCGGACCGTGCGCATGGCGCTGTGGAGCGGGGAAGAAGAAGGCGAGCTCGGGTCACAGGCGTACGTGAAGGATCACTTCGCCGACCCGGCCGACATGAAGCTGAAGCCGGAGCACGACGGCTTCGCCGGATACTTCAACATCGATAACGGCACGGGCAAGATCCGCGGCATCTACCTTCAGCAGAACGAACCGGAGCGCCCGATCTTCGAACAATGGTTCGCGGCGATCAAGGACCTGAGCCCGGGCACGATTACCATCCGCAACACCGGCGGAACGGATCACCAGTCGTTCGATGCGGTCGGGTTGCCGGGCTTCCAGTTCATCCAGGACCCGCTCGATTACGATTCGCGCACTCACCATTCGAACATGGACGTGTACGACCGCGTACAGCAAGCCGATATCGAGCAGATGGCGATCATCGAAGCCTACTTCGTGTACA
>JASHRP010000822.1 GCA_030037375.1 Bryobacteraceae bacterium
ACGAGTATATCGCAGCAATGCGCTTTAGGAGCATGCGCATTCGGGACGCTACTCTAGAAGTAAGTGGTGTACAACTCCATCCTGGTGCGCGCGACCAATTGGGTCGGCGACGCGGTGATGTCGCTGCCGGCGTTGCGCGCTCTGCGCGAGCGATTCCCGGAGGCGAAGATCACGATTCTCGCGAAGCCTTGGGTCGCGGATTTGTATCGGCGGGAGCGGTTTTGCGACGAGATGATTCCGTATACGGCTCGCAATTTGACGGCGAAATGGAAAACGGGGCGAGAGCTTGCGGCTGGCAACTTCGATTGCGCGATCCTTTTGCAGAACGCGTTCGATGCGGCGCTGGTCGCGTGGATGGCGCGAATTCCGGAGCGCATCGGCTACAGGCGGGATGGCCGCGGATTCTTGCTGACGCGGGCGGTCGCCGTGCCGCGCGCGGGCGAGATTCCGCTGCATGAGCGGTTCTATTATTTGGAGCTGCTGCGGCGCGCCGGAATCATCGAGGGGATTCCTGAAGACGCGTCGATTCGGCTTGAGGGCGCGGGTGCTGCTCGCGAGGCGGGCTTGGCGCGATTTTTGAAAGAAGGGTTCAATGGAGCGGTGATCGGAGTGAGTCCGGGCGCGGCGTATGGCTCGGCCAAGCGCTGGCTGCCGGAGCGCTTTGCGGAAGCGGCCACGCGGGTTGCGAGGGAGTTGAGCTCGTCAGTGGCGATCTTCGGATCGGAATCCGAGCGAGACGTTTGTTCCGCCGTTGCCGCGAAGGTGGAATCTCCCGTGAAGAACTTCGCGGGAAAAACCACGCTTGCGGAGTTCATCGACCTTGCCGCGGCATGCCGCGCTTATCTTACCAATGACTCGGGTCCGATGCACATCGCGTCGGCGCTGGGCGTGCCAACGGTGGCGGTGTTTGGCGCGACCAACGACCTAACCACAGGGCCCATCGGCTCCTGGACGCGAGTCGTGCGCCAAAAGGTCGAATGCAGCCCATGCTTGAAGCGCGAGTGTCCGATCGATCATCGCTGCATGACCCGCGTGGAAGCGGCGCAGGTAGCGCAAGCCGCACTCGAATTGCTCAAATAATAAGTTGACCGCTAATTAAGTCAACCGTGGATACCAGGACCAAGATTGTCTCTGCCGCGGACGCCGCTCGCATCGCGGCTGAAGGCGCGACGATTGTCTCCGGCTATTTCGATCCACTGCTCGCCGGGCACGCCGAAAGACTGCGCGAGTTGAAGCGCCCCGGCGTACCGCTTCTCGTTTCGATCGCCGATCCGGAAGATCCGATTTTGCCCGCTCGCGCGCGGGCGGAGTTGGTCGCGGGATTGGCGGTTGTGGATTATGTGGCGGAATCGGCCGGTGGAATCGCGCCACAGATTCGTCTTGAGCAGGAAGACTTGCAGAGGCGGGAAGAGTTGATCGCGCATGTGCACGCGCGGCAAGGCGCGGCTCTGTGAACGCTGAGTTTCGCATCCTGGTCGTTCGCCTCGGCGCGATGGGCGACGTGATTCACGCGCTGCCGGCGGTCGCGAGCCTGAAGCACAGTTTCCCGCACAGCCGGATCACGTGGGTGATTCGCCCGAAGTGGAGCGCACTGCTTCAAGGCAATCCCTTTGTGGATGAAGTGATCGAGATGGATCGCACGTTCGGCAGCATGGTCACGGCCGCCGGCACGTTGCGCAGGCGGCGGTTCAATCTGGTTGTGGATTTCCAAGCCCTGCTGCAATCCGCTATGGTCGCTGCATGGGCTCGCGCGGACAAAAAGATCGGGCTGCATCGTTCGCAGGCGCGGGAAAGATCGGCGGCTTTGTTCTATTCGACCGCTGTGTTGACGCGGTCGGCTCATCGCGTGGATCGGAACCTGGAACTGGCTGCGGCAGCAGGAGCGTCGAATCTGCTAAAAGTGTTTCCCGTGCCCGCCGGCAGATCCGAAGGCGCATTGCCCAACGGTAAGTTTGTCCTAGCCTCGCCGGAAGCTGGATGGAGCGCCAAGGAATGGCCGATTGAGTTCTATGAAGAGGTCGCGCGGGGATTGAAGATGCCGCTGGTGTTGAACGGACCTCCGCAATCGGCGGCCTTGCTCGCCCGGGCTTCGAGCGCGCAGATTCATTTGTCCGGCATTGCGGGCTTGATCGACGCAACGCGTCGAGCCTACGCGGTGATCGGAGTCGATAGCGGACCGATGCATCTTGCCGCCGCGCTATCGAAGCCCGGAGTCGCGATTTTCGGTCCGACGGATCCGGCGATTCATGGGCCGTACGGAGGGTCCTTGCGGGTTCTGCGCGCGGAAGGCGCAGCGACGGACTACAAGCGCCGCGGCGATACCGACGCCAGCATGCGCCGCATCACGCCCGATGCGGTCCTGGCCGCGCTTGAAAGCGGGCTCGCTCTGAAGGCCCCCGCGTGAGCTTTCCCAAACCTTACGCGGACGCCGTCGCGAAGCTGCGAGTGCTGTTCGGATTCGTGATGGTCGCCGCGTTCTTGTGGTTTTCCGAGCCAAACGCCGGCTCGCTGAGCGTGGGCCTGCCTGTTTCGCTGGCTGGGCTCGCCTTGCGCGCATGGGCAGCGGGGCATTTGGAGAAGAATCTGGCGCTGGCGGAGAGCGGACCTTACGCGCATGTTCGCAATCCGCTGTATCTGGGGACGCTGGCCGTCGCCGCCGGACTGGCTATCGCGGCGCGGCGGTGGGAATTGGGGCTGCTGTTCGCGGCGGTTTTCGGATTGGTCTATTTGCCGGTGGTCGAGCTCGAAGAACAACATCTTGCGACTTTGTTTCCTGAGTTCGAAAGCTACGCGCGAAGAGTTCCGCGTTTGATTCCGAGCCTCGGCAAGCGCGCCGAGCGGCGAAAGCCGTTTCGGTGGAAGATGTATCTGCGGAACCGGGAATATGAAGCTCTGGCAGGCTACCTGGCGGGCGTCTCGGTCCTGATCTGGAAGTCCGCTAAATAGGCCTCACTGACCGACTTCGACGTCCGCGTGCAGACCCTGCCAATCGGCTCCAGCGTGCAGGGGCTTATCCAATGTCGTCGACATTTCCTTCGATTCCAGGGGCCCCAACGACGGTGTGCGGAAGGAGAAGCGATAGAGCGGGGGCTGGCCCGGCTTCGCGGCGGCGCTGCGGACCGTTACATAAAGCGTGACCGCGTTCAAATCCATGGCGGAATGGTTCACCACGAGGTAACGAAGCTCCGAAGCGTTTTCGCCGACAAAACGCAATCCGGTGACCTCGACCGATTTCGAGAGTGGATAGGCCACCGCGGCTGCGGGCTCTGTGGGAATCGGGGCCGCCTGGACGCTCTCAGGCGCAGTGACGTGCGCGGCTGGGCGCGCTGGCGTAGAATCGCGCGTCGCGGTGTACATCTCGAAACCAACCAGGCACGACATCACGACAATCGCCGCGATCAGCCCGGTAACCCAGTTCAATGCGGTTTTCTTCGCCGCCTTCGGACGGTCGGTCAGGATCTTGGATATGCCCGCGTCTTTGAGCGAGTTCAACGCTCGTGGCAGCGCGGGACCAGGCAAGGTGATGCTTGGTCCGGGTTGGGACTTTTGAATTAGCGCAGCTTGCTCAGCGGGACGAATCCTGCTTCCGATCGCGGTCGAATCCTGAAGCGGACCGAGTCCGAGGGCTGCCGGCGTTGGGGCATTTCGCACGGCGTCTCGTTGCGGCGCACGCACGGGCGCGAGTAGCGCTTCCAGATCCAACGGCTTCGGCGCCGGCGCGGAGACCATCAAAGATGGCTCGGGCCGTCCGATGCGCCCGGCGCTGGCCGGGATGGCGATTGGCTCGGGTTCCGGGGCTGGCTCGTGGCCGGGTTCGTCATGCTCGGGTTCGTCATGCTCGGGTTCGTCATGCTCGGGTTTAACGACGAGCTCAGGAGAAGGCTCAGCCTGGGCATGGTTCTCGGCGACAGGCTCGGCGACTGGCTCAGCCAGCAACTCTGGCGGCGCGAGCAGGGCGATGGCTCCGGGAGCGGCTTCGAGTAACAACACCGGCGCAGTGGCAAGGGGCTGCGCGTCTACATGCGGCGTCTGAATCGGCGGAGGCAATGGCTTCGTGGCGACCAGCACGGAGGGAGCGACCGGCGGATGGCCAGAGGCAGCGGCCAGCTCCAATTCTCGTTGCGTCTCGCGCAGCTTTTGGGCAAGCCGCAAAAGAGGGTCGGGAATCGAATCGGGAACCGGCGGCGGCGGTCCGGCCGGCGCGGGAACGGGCTGCTCGGATGCGACGGCCTCGGCGAGCACAGGCTCGGGAACAGCGGGCTCAATCTCATTGGCGCCGGAAACGGCCACGGCTAGTTCGGGGACCGATTCGACCGGCGCTTCGGCGACGACGAAAGCCTGCGGGGCTTCTGCTACTGGTTCTGCTGCTACGGATTCTGCCGCTACGGGCTCTGCCGCAACTGGTTCTGCGGCTACTGGCTCTGCGGCCACTGGCTCTGCGATCGCAGGGGGCGGCTCGGGAGGAGCAGTCTGCGCGTCGATTTCTGCCGGAGCTTCAAGGATCGGCGCGGGAGTGGTTTCAGGCGTAGTGGACGCGGCCGCGTTGAGGTCGCAGACCGGGCATTCCTTCACCTGGGGTGGGATTTCTCGCCCACACTCCGGGCAGATCCAATGGAACATGGCTCTAATTTACACGCATCTCCTGCTTACGCCCTTCAGGCACACACCCTACGGTAGGATTCGAGGAACCTTAAGATGGATTGGGATTCGATCTCAGCGGGGATCTTAGGGTACCAAGCCGAGGAGACAGATGACGGTCAGCCTTAGTTCTGTCCGGGGCGGGGTACGGCTGCGGCTCCGCCTTGTTTGCGCCTTAACAAAAATCGAATCAATAAGATCACCCCTATTGCGAGCACCAGCGCCAGCGACGCGTAGCCCACATCCCGATGCACCAGCTCGGCGATCGACCTCCATTGCTCGCCCAGGAAGTATCCGAGAAGGACGAAGGTGAGCACCCAAACTGTGCCTCCGGACCACGCATAGGCGGCGAAGGAGCCGAACTCCAGCTTCGACATTCCCGCGACGATCGCCGTCAAATGCCGTAGTCCTGCAATGAAATATCCGATAGCCAGCGCCCAGTGGCCTACGCGATTGAACCAGCCGTGCACTTTCTCGAGCCGCTCCTCCGTCAAATGGAGGTGCCGGCCGTACTTCGATACCGCGCCCTTGCCTAGTCCGCGTCCGATGGTATAACTAAGACTGATTCCGCACCAGCTCCCGGCCAGAGCCGTTAGAAACGCGGGCACCGGCCGCAAGGTACCCTTGAAGATAAGGTAGCCGGAAAACACCAGTAGCGTTTCGTCGGGAATGGGCAACCCGACGATGCCCAGCAACAGCAAGACGAAGATGGCTCCGTAGCCGTAGCTGGAGACCCAATCGAAGATTCGGTCCATGTCTTCTCTAAGATAACGTTCCCGCGACTGATATTAATGAACACTGAGATACAAGAGAGCCAGTCCACCCGCGCCGGCGCCTGGTCCGCGATAAAAGACGCCCTGCGCGGCGACATGCATCGCGACTTTACCCAGGAGCGGATCGGCCGCGCCATCACTCTGCTCGCGATTCCGATGGTCCTGGAAATGGCGATGGAATCGCTGTTTGCGGTCGTGGACATGTTTTGGGTCGCGCATTTGGGCGCGGACGCCGTAGCTACGGTTGGGCTGACAGAGGCTGTGCTCACGCTGCTGTTCTCCGTCGCGATCGGCATGAGCGTGGCGACCACGGCGCTGGTCGCGCGGCGGATCGGCGAAAAGAATCCGGAGGGTGCGGGAGATGTGGCGGCGCAGTCCGTGCTGTTGGGGCTTATTGTCGCTGTGGTGTGCGGATTCACCGGGGCGTGGTTCGCGCCGGATGTGCTGCGATTGATGGGCGCGACGAACTCGATCATCGTCACCGGCACGGGTTATACGCGTGTGATCTACGGAGGCAGCGCGGGCGTGCTGCTGCTGTTTCTGATCAATGGCGTGTTTCGCGGGGCAGGGGACGCGGCGCTCGCGATGCGTGTTCTGTGGATCGCGAACCTGATCAATATCGTCCTGAATCCGCTGCTGATTTTCGGTGTCGGGCCGTTCCCCAAGCTGGGGGTGCTGGGATCGGGCGTGGGCACTACCATCGGGCGATCATCGGGAGTCTTGATCCAGCTTTGGTTCCTGACGCGAGGAAAGAGCCGCGTGCGGGTGCACGTGAAACAATTTCGGATTCGGCTCGCTGTGATGATGCAGCTC
>JASHRP010000823.1 GCA_030037375.1 Bryobacteraceae bacterium
CGGCCGGGTTCTGGCGTTTGGCTGCAGGCACGGTGAAATCTGATGCAATGGGGGGTGGAGGTCACACGAAGATGGAAAGCAGCCAGAAGATGGCCGTTTTGGGGTCAGGGCTGGTAGCAGCGGGGGTCGGGTTGAGCTTGCTGGGCACGGCACTCATAATGCCGGCGGTTTTCAGATGGACCACACGGCTGGTCGAAAAGCGGGCGGACCAGCTTGCCGCCGGGATCGAAGGAGCATCCAAGACCATTGGGACTGTCGCGGGAACTCTGCAACGATCGTTTAACGAAGCGAAGAAGGCCGGTATCACAGAACTGAAACGCGGTCGTTCGGAGGAACGCGGTGTCGCTGGCTAGCACGCAAAGGGCGCGCGGGCGCCCTCGATGTACAAAAGTAAGCCGCCCGCGCGCTCCGTTTTGCGGGCAGTTATAGAAGGCCCTCTGGGGCCAGCCTGAGGGGAATCCTCTTGTGCACGCAGGCTGCTGGAATTAGTTCACGAAGCACTACGAGAGGAGACGCGGCGTTATTGGACCGCCACTTCGCGCAGAGCCAATTGAAGGTTTGGTGGACCTGGAGAGATTCGAACTCTCGACCTCTTCCATGCCATGGAAGCGCGCTCCCAACTGCGCCACAGGCCCAGCGTGTGTGCCTACGAACAGCAGAATAGCATAGCGAGGCTTCTTCGGAGAACTCGCCCGGAGGTTACACTTACAAATAGGTGTCCACAAGTACAAGCGCCCCCGGCGGCGGGATAGAAATATCCGGCGCGCCGGGCCTGATTCCAGAAATACCGGTTGAAAGAACGGCTTTCAGCATCTTGGCGGCGATCAGCTTTTGCCATCTTTTGAACGACCTGATGCAGTCGGTCATACCCGCCGTCTATCCGATTCTCAAAACTTCCTACCATCTCGATTTCGGCCAGATCGGACTGATCACGCTGACCGTGCAGTTAACCGCCAGCCTATTGCAGCCGCTGATCGGGATGTTCACCGACCGCAGGCCGACGCCGTTTTCCCTGCCCATCGGCATGGCGTTCACCCTCGTCGGACTGGTTCTACTTTCCTCCGCGCCCAGTTTCTCCGCGATCCTTGTCGCGGTTGGAATGGTCGGGATCGGATCGTCGGTGTTTCATCCCGAATCGTCGCGAGTGGCACGTATGGCCTCGGGAGGGCAGCATGGCCTGGCGCAGTCTTTGTTCCAGGTCGGCGGGAATTTTGGAACCTCGATGGGGCCGTTGCTGGCTGCGTTCGTGGTGCTTCCGGAAGGCCAGCGCAGTATCGCCTGGTTTTCGGCTGCAGCCCTGATCGCCATCGTCGTCCTCACACGGGTGGGTTTCTGGTACAAACGCAACCGTCAAGTAACCGCCAAATCCCAGGCGCGCAAAGCCGGCGTGGATGGGCACCCGTCATCGCGGCGCATCACCATCGCCATCGCGGTGCTGTGCTCCCTGATGCTTTCGAAGTTCGTTTACATGGCGAGTTTGAGCAGCTATTACACCTTCTTCCTGATCAGCCGCTTTCACGTTTCGGTGCAGAACGCCCAGATTCACCTATTCGTGTTCCTGGGCGCGGTTGCGGCGGGGACCGTCATCGGCGGGCCGATCGGGGACCGCATCGGCAGAAAGAAGGTGATCTGGTGCTCGATTCTGGGCATTCTTCCGTTCACCTTATTGCTGCCCTATGCAAGCCTGTTCTGGACCGGTCCGCTCACGGTGATCATCGGCATGATGCTGGCTTCGGCGTTTCCCGCGATCGTGGTGTATGCGCAGGAGTTGGTCCCGGGAAAGGTCGGAACCATCTCGGGCCTGTTCTTCGGGCTGGCCTTCGGTTTGGCCGGGCTCGGCGCCGCGATACTCGGACGCCTTGCCGATTACACCAGCATCGAATTTGTGTACCGGGTCTGCGCGGTCCTTCCCGCGCTCGGGCTGCTCACCGTGTTCCTTCCGGACATGGGAACCGCCCGGCGGCGCAGCGCGTCTTAAGCGCATTGATGCCGGTCCGCGCGGAGCTAAGGGAGATATAATCAACGATTATGCGGTCCTCAAAGCTACGATCTTGTCTGATTCTTGCGGGAGTGCTTGCGCCGGCCGCGGCATGGGCGGACATCACCATCATGGATGAGATCATCTGCAAGGTGAATGGCGATATTGTGACCCGAAATGAACTGGAGAAGGACCGTCAGGAACTTCCCGATAATCTGCGGCAGCAGAGCGGCCTCACCGGACAGGCGCTGGATGACGCAGTCAAGAAGAACATTCCGAACCTGCTGCGGCAGCGAATCGACGACCTTCTGCTGCAACAGCGGGCGAAAGAGCTGGACATCAAAGTCGACACCGAGGTGAACAAGTTCATCGCGGACGTTCAGCGGAGAGCCAAGATCGCCGATCCCGACAAGTTCCAAGCCTTTATCCGCGACAACATGGGCATGCCGTTTGAGGATTACCGTGGCCAGATCAAGAACAGTTATCTCCAGCGGCGTGTCGTCGAAGAGGAAGTGTCTCGCAAAATCACCTTCAAGCACGAGGAGTTGGAGGCGTACTACAACGACCACAAGGAAGACTTCCGCCGGGATGAGCAGGTGGTGCTGAGCGAGATCCTTATTTCCACGGCCGGTTTGGATGCTGCCGGCCAAGCCGCGGCGGAGAAGAAAGCGAAAGACCTGGTGGCACGCGCCAACAAGGGCGATAACTTCGCGGACCTAGCGTCCCAGAACTCGGATGCGGGTGCGACTGCTTCGGAAGGCGGACGGCTTCCACCCTACGCCAAAAAGGATCTCAATGCGGAAATGGCGGCGATGGTTTGGGATAAGACCAAGGGTTTCGTTACGGATCCCATCAAGCTCGATCAGGGCTATCTGATCCTGCGCGTCGACGACCATCAAAAGGCCGGCATACCTTCATTCGAAGAAGTGGAGGGCGACGTGCAAGCCAGGTTGTTTCAGCCGCGCTTTGAGCCGGCCCTTCGCGCATATTTGAACAAGCTGCGCGAGCAGGCGTTCCTCGAAATCAAGCCTGGGTACACCGATACGGGAGCGGCGCCGAATAAAGACACCACCTGGGTTGACCCGGCGCAGCTCAAGCCCGAGACCATCAAGAAAGAAGAAATTCTCGCGCAAAGCCACCGTAAGCATTTGTTCGGGATCATCCCGCTGCCGGGCACTTCGACTCCCAACACGGGTACGTCTTCTTCTCACTAATCGTCCGCCAAGCTTCAGTTCCGAATGAAATCGCCGTACATCAGCGAGCTGGAGCCCGATCAGCTAATCACCGGAATCTTCCTCGTTTCGCATAAGGAAGTGCGGCAGAAGAAATCGGGCGATCCTTACCTGTCGCTGGCGCTGACGGACCGCACCGGCGATTTGGACGCGAAGATGTGGGACAACGCCGCCGATGTCTTGGACACTTTCGAGCGCGATAGCTTCGTTCGGGTCAAGGGGCTTTTGCAGGTTTTTCAAAACCGTCTTCAGCTCACGATTCACAAGATCCAGCCGGTGGCGGACTCCGAAGTGGATTCGGCCGATTTTTTCCCGGTCTCCAAGCGCGATCGCGACGAAATGTTCCGGGAGCTGGAAGGCTGGATCGCGGGCATGCGCAATCCTCATCTGAAGCCGCTTTTGGAATCGATCTTCTCCGATCCCAAAGTAGCCCTGGCTTACCGCTCCGCGCCGGCCGCGAAGAACGTGCATCACAACTGGATCGGCGGATTGATCGAGCACGTTCTGTCGCTGTGCCACTTGGCTAAATTCACCGCGGCGCATTACGCGGATATCGATTTCGATCTGCTTCTGGCTGGCGTGATTCTGCACGATCTCGGCAAAATTCACGAGCTCAGCTATACGCGCGGCTTCTCGTACACCGATACAGGCCAGCTCCTGGGTCACATCGTCATTGGGATGCAGATGGTCGACGAGAAAATTGCAGCGATGCCCGATTTTCCGAAGCCGTTACGGGAGCTATTGCTGCACCTGATTGCCAGCCATCATGGACAAGTCGAGTTTGGCTCGCCCAAGGTGCCGCTGTTTCCGGAGGCGCTGCTGCTGCATCTGCTGGACAACATGGATTCGAAGATGGAATGCATGCGCGCGCTCATCGACAAGGACAGCTCAGTCGATGGCGTGTGGAGCGGATATAGCTCCGCGCTGGAACGCAGCGCTCTGCGGAAGAAGAGATTTCTGGATGGCGCCGCGAAGGCCGTTTCGCCTCAAGCTACGCCTGCCAAACCGGCAGGCTCCTCCCGGCCCTCTGAACCAACGTCGGCGTTCTCCGAGAAACTTCGCGAGGCGCTGACGCGCGACAGTTAACGCCTTCACATTCGCGCGACCAGCATTCCGGCGACCTCCTCCCCGATCGCAAGCGATGCCGTCGCGGCGGGACTGGGGGCGTTCACGACGTGAATCTCGCGTTCGCCCTCGATCAGATCGAAATCGTCCACCAGCGAGCCTTCCGGCGTCATCGCCTGCGCCCGCACGCCGGACCCTCCCGGGAGCAAATCCTCGATTCGGATCTCCGGCACGAGGCGCTGAAGCGAGCGGCAGAATAGCTCTTTGCTGAAGGACCGGCGTAATTCCTGCCAGCAGGCGCGCGGATAGCGCCGCAGGAAACGCCACAAGCCGCTGAAGGTCAAGGCATCGAGCAGGTCGGAAACATTTATGTTCGATTTTGTATAACCTTCCCGAGCCAGGGCAAGAACCGCGTTCGGGCCTGCCTCCACCCCGCCTCGGATCATCCGCGTGAAATGCACGCCAAGGAAAGGGAACGCCGGGTCAGGCACGGGATAGATGAGATTGCGCGCGAGAAACTGGCGTTCCGGCCGGATCAGATAATATTCGCCGCGAAACGGAACGATGCGCGTTCTGCGGGGCCTTCCGGTGAGCGCGGCCAGACGGTCGGAATGCAAGCCGCCGCAAGTCACCACCCAATCGCACGCATGATCGCCGCCGGTGTGGATCACGCGCCAACCCGCGCCGTCCCGGCGGATCGCGGTAACCAGCGCGCCGGTCACGACCTCTCCTCCTCGCGCCACGATTTCGCCCACCAGCGCCTCGCACACACGCGGGTAATCCGCGATGCCTTCCTCGGGAACGTGAATCGCGGCGATTCCCGCTGCGTGCGGCTCGATCTCGCGCAATTGTTCCGGCGTCAGCAGACGCAGCCCCCGGAGCCCATTCGTATTGCCTCGTTCGAATAGCGTGTGCAGCCGAGGAATCTCCTCTTCGGCGGTGGCAACCACAACCTTCCCGCAAACCTCGTGGGGAACGGAATGAGATTGGCAGAATTCGGCCATCTGCCTGACACCCTTCACCGCAAGTTTCGCTCGCCGCGAACCAGGCTTATAGTACAAACCGCAGTGCATGACGCCGCTGTTGTGGCTCGACTGATGTTTGCCGACCGACGGTTCCTTTTCGAGCACGGTCACGCGCGCTTCCGGCGCCCGTTCCAACAAACGGAACGCCGACGCCAGTCCGACGATGCCTCCGCCAACAACTACGATCCTTTGGCTCACGTCCGACTATCATACGGGAGTGAAGATCGTGTCCTCCATAACCACGGTGGTCATCGTGGTTACAGTACTCGCCTTAGGACTCTTTGGAATTACGAGAAGTTTGTGGGTCGATGAAGCGTGGGTCGCCAACTCCATTCAATCGCCAACGCTTCATGGAATGTTTTTCTATCCAGGTTGGCTGCAAGTCAGTCCGCCGCTGTTCCTGCTGCTCGCAAGAGCCGCGGTGAAGGCGACGGGGGCGTCGAATGCCGCATTTCGAATCGTCCCGCTTTCGATGGGTCTTGCCGCCGCGGTGTTCCTGCTCGCGGCTTCTAGACGGGTATTGAGTGTTGCATTGGCCGGGCTCGCGACAGCTTTCGTGATGTTCGATCTCACCGCGATCGAGTACTCACGGACTCTGAAACCCTACAGCGGCGAGCTTGCGTCAACCACGGCATTGCTGCTCGCTGCGGCGTTGTACTTTGACTGGCCGGACAATAAGCGATTCGCCTGGCTGCTCAGCACGGTGGCCGTCGCGGAGCCGCTATCCTATCCCACCGTTTTTCTTTTGCCCGGAATCGCGCTAGCTGTGTTTTTCATCGGGCCGAAGTCCCGCGCGGTCTGGATTTGCGCAGTAGCCGCGGGTGAACTCGGAGCCATGTATCTTTTCTTGATCCACTTCAACCTTGCGCCCGGACTTCGCGACTTCTGGGCAGGCGATCCGGACAATCGGTTAACTGTTAGTCTCGCGGTCGCTATTTTGTTCTGCGTCTTTGCTTCGATCCGCGCGGGGCTAATCTTCGCGCGGCGTAAGCCGGCGGCGGGAGACTGGTTTTATCTGGTTTGCTTACTGCCGTGCCTGCTGCTCGCGGCCAGCGCCGCGGCTCGGCTTTATCCCGTGAGCCACAGGACGCGTCTCTTCGCTCTGCCGTGTTTCGTGTTGCTGGCGATGATGACCATTGAGGATTTTCTACGGCGTACGAAGGTGCCATCAGGCGTGACTGCGGCTGTCGCAGTGGGGCTCACGTTCGGTCTCGCGGGTTTCGCGGCTGCGAATCAGGTGATCGAAGGCCGCAACATCCCGGAGGAGGATTACGCCTCAGCGGTGGCATTCCTGCGAGACCACGCCGCGGCGTCCGATCTCGTCATGGTGCACGCCTGCTGTAAGGAGGGTTTCCTGCTGTACTCCGAAATGCTGCACTGGCGACCGGCTCATCTCGCCTTTGGCGATACCGGATGGCCGTGCTGTGTGCCGGGCAGAGACGCTCGGCCTAATTCATCCTCAGAGCACGCGGTAATCGCCGATATCGATGCAACGATCGCGAGGGGTTACTCTGGCCGTGTTTGGCTCCTATTTACGACTCGACCCACTCATTGGGCTTATACCGGTCTTGACGAAGGCGAACTCTGGCGCAATCACCTGTGGGACAGGGGCTGTCCGCCGGGACCGTACTTGCGCTTCGCGAACCTGGCGCTGAGCCCAATGAACTGCGCGCCTGCCAGATAAGCGCGGCGTTATACTGCTAGAAGTGATGCAACGAATTCTGCTTGCGATCACGTTGTTCGGCTGCGCGCAAGCGTGGGCCCACGACATCATCACCACTCCGATCACCTTCGATCGCGAGATCTTGCGCATCATCGATGCGCGTTGCGCTACGTGCCATCATTCGGGCGGCCCGGCATTTTCGCTGACGACCTACAAAGATGCGCGCCCGTGGGCGGAAGCGATCAAGGAGGAGGTGCTGGCTCGCCGGATGCCGCCATGGGGCGCGGTCAAAGGCTTCGGCGATTTCCGCAACGATCAGGCGCTTACGGAGGAGCAACTCGAGCTGGTCGTGAGTTGGGCGGATGGGGGCGTTCCGGAGGGCGAAGAGAGGGATATCCCTCCCGCTCCCAAGTTCGACGCGACCGCGCCCGATGCGCCTCCAAAGGGCTCCGTCGCGGTCAGCGGCGATTTCACCGTCAAATCGGATTTCAAGCTGGATGGGTTGTGGCCACAGAAGGTGCCCGACAAGGCGTCGTTCCAGATCACCGCGCAGTTGCCGGACGGAAGCCTTGAGCCGCTGCTCTGGATTCAGGAGTACAAGCAGCAGTGGGGCCATCCATTCCTGCTGCGGGAGGCGATGGATTTGCCGAAGGGCACCGTGATCCGCGGAATTCCCAAAGATGCAACCGTAACGCTGCTCCCGCCCGACGCCGGCCTTGCCGCGAAGTAATTTGACCGCGAAATAGCTACTTCAGCTCTTCAACCGGAACGTCGAAATGAGCGGTGTTTACCACGCCGTTCCGCTGAAACTGCACCCACACTCGATAGCCGCGAGCGCGCGGGAACGTCACGTCGAACTGGACTTGCGGTCCGCCGTCGGCGATGAAGGGATGCGTGTGGATCATGTCCACCAAGTCGTCGCTCGCCACCAGCATGTGGCCCCAAGCGCCCAGCCATTTCTCGAATCCTTCCTCGGGCGAGACCTTGAAGTAGAGCAGGGTCTTGAAGCCGGCGATCGGCTGCGGAGGATCGGTCCAAAACTGGACCTGCATATTCTCGGCAGTCTTTGTGGAGTAATCCTTGGCAAGCTGGATCGGCGCTGGCGCCGGACCAGGCACCATCACCGTCTTGGCGATCAACTGCGGCGTCGCTCCGTCCGGGTAGAAGTCGCTGAGAACGCGGTACATCCCTGGCTTGGGGAACGAAATATCGTAGTGGAAGCTCCCATCCGGCTGATAAACCGGATGGTCATGCAGGAAGAATTGCATGTCCTGGCTTACCACGTACATGTGAAATAGCTTCTCGTGTACCACCTGGAAGCTGGTGACCTGGCGGTCTTTATAGGGATCGTGAATCGCGAACTCGAGTTGCGCCGGCGCGCCTACCTTCAAAGCCCGTGGGGTGGTGGTGAGATCGAGATGATACTCGACTGGATCCGGAATCCCGGAAACCAACTTCATCCCGCAGCGTTTACAAACCCCAGGCTGGTTGGAGCGCACCTCCGGGTCCATCGGGCACACATAAACCGTGTCCTGTGCCCAAAGGAATCCGAGCAGCAGAAACAGCGCCGCGAATCCCGCAGCAAACAGCCGCATAGGGCTTTTATCTTACCCCTTGGGCTCGGCGATTGCCATCCCGTGAGGAGGCGATTCTACTAAACCGACGATTCTCTTACAGGCTTTGCTATACTGAAACCGTCTAGTTGGCTGCCGTTACGGGTGCGCCTTCGCTTTTGGGCGTCGAGCACCGAAGTTGTTCACGCCAAGCCGAGAGAGTCCCTAAAATGCCCAAAAGAACGTTTCAACCGAATAATCGCAAGCGCGCCAAAAAGCACGGGTTTCGCGCCAGGATGGAGAGCAAGGACGGCCGGGCAGTCCTGGCGCGGCGGCGGGCTCGCGGCCGCCACAAGCTGACGGTGAGCGACGAAAGAGCCGTTCGCTACGCTAAAGCCGGTTGATCCCGACAAGCGCGAGCGCTCCTTTTCCCGGTCGTCTCGAATTCTGCGCTCGGCCGAGTTCCGGCTTGTTTATGACCAAGGATTCCGCGTCTCCGGTCCCTTCTTCGCCGCCTTTTGCCGGGCCCGTTCGGACGACGCGGCGGCTCTCGGGCCACGGCTTGGTCTCACTGTTCCCCGCGCGATCGGCGACGCGGTGGTCCGCAATCGGATCAAGCGGCGTTTGCGAGAGGCATTCCGGATGCTCAAATCGGGGCTGGGAACGAAATGGGATATCGTGCTCAACCCGCGGCGCGCGGCGCTCCAGGCTGCTTTCGCCGATCTCCAGAAGGAAATGGGGAAGGTGATCGATCGATGCAACTCGCGCTGAGCGTCCTTCGTATCTACAAGCGATGGATCTCTCCAGCCTTCCCTTCCGCATGCCGTTTCTCGCCCACGTGTTCCGAGTACATGATGGAAGCCATTGAGCGGCACGGCCTTTGGCGCGGCATCGGCCTAGGCCTGCGCAGGCTTTCGCGGTGCCATCCATTCCATGCAGGAGGCTTTGACCCGGTTCGTTAACCCCTCAGCCGATTATGGAGAAAAAAGAGCTGACAATGGAGGTTCGCCTCCTGATGTTTTTCGTGCTGATGGGGTTGATCCTGTTCGCCTCGCAGTACCTGTATAAGCCTGCTGCTCCCGCGGCGTCCGAAGCGAAGACCGCGACGACGCCGGCAACCACCGAGAAATCCGGCGCGATCCCGATTCCCGCGTCTGCCGCCACGCCTCCTCCACCGGTATCGCCGGCGACTACGCCCGCGGCACCCGTTCCGGGGCAGATTGAAGCCGGGCAAGAGCAGGTGTTTGCCATAGACACGGACTACTATCACGTCGAGTTCTCGAATCGCGGCGCTGTGGTCCGCCGGTGGCAACTCAAGCAGTTCAAGGATCACGAGGAGCCGAAGGCGCATCCAGTGGAACTGGTGAACGTGCTGGCGCTGTCCAAGACACCTGCGCCGTTTTCCGTGGCGTTCAAGGGTCAGACTCCATCCGTCGATCCCAATTCACGGCTCTTTCAAATCCAACGGCCGGACGACCTGACGGTAAACTTCGAGTTCTCAGACGGCCGGATGGACGTGAAGAAATCCTTCCGTTTCCTGCAAAAGAGTTACCTGGTGACAGTCGATTCGGAAGTTACTCAGAACGGCGCGCCGATACCGCACGCGCTAAGCTGGCGCGGAGGATTCGGCGATGCCACCGAGAACAGCGCGATCAACAACCAGCATGCCCTGTACTACGACGCCGCGAATTCCAAGCTCAACGTAAAGCAGGTGAAGGAGGCCAAGGACGGACCCGTGTCCTGGGCTGGGCAGTTCTCCTTCGCCGGCCTGGAAGATCATTATTTCGCGGGAGTGTTTCTGCCGGAAGGCCGTTCGCTGGTCGAGATCACCGAATACTCAGACCAGATCCCGGACGCCGCGGGCAAAGATCAGGCGCGTGTTGGCGCGGCGGTGGGCGGCGAAGGTTCGAACGCCTTCACGATGTTCGTGGGCCCGAAGGACTACAAGCTTCTGGGCAACATCAACCCCAAACTGGAGCAGTTGATCGACTGGACCTGGATCGGCCTGAATCTCGGGTTCATCGGCAAGCCTCTGTTTTATGCCTTGAGCTGGACCGCTGACAATCTGGTTCACAACTACGGTTGGGCCATCGTGCTGGTGACCATCGCGATCAACATGGTGCTGTTCCCGCTGCGGTTCAGTCAGCTTCGGTCCTCCAAGAAAATGCAGGCGATCCAGCCTCAGATCAAAGCGCTCAACGAAAAGTACAAGAGCCTTTCGTTGAAGGATCCGCGCCAAGCCGAGAAGAATCAGGAGATGATGGATCTCTACAAGAAGCACGGAATCAACCCGCTGGGCGGCTGCGTTCCGATGCTGATCCAGCTTCCGTTCCTGTTTGCCTTTTACACCGTGCTGAAGGTGATGATCGAGCTGCGCGGCGCAAGCTGGCTGTGGGTCCACGATCTCTCGCAGCCGGAGACCCTTCCCATTCACGTCCTGCCGCTGATCATGCTGGCGACCCAATATTTCCAGCAAAAGATGACCCCGCAACCCGGCGTGGATCAATCGCAGCAGAAGATGATGATGTGGATGATGCCGCTGATGATGACCTACATTTTCTACTTTTTGCAGGCTGGGCTGGTATTATACTATTTGACCAGCAACCTGGTGGGCATCGCCCAGCAATTGATTCTGAATCGCGCCACTCCGGCGCCGGTGCCGGTGCCGGTGCCGGTTGAAGTGAAGCCCGCGCCCAAGAAAAAGAAATAGGAACCCTGACGGTGGCTGAAAAGAAGCTTACCCTTTCCGAAGACGCTCCCCGCATTGAAGATTTTCTTGATGCCGTGCTGGATTTGGCGGATTTCGACGTCGATTTCGAAGTAAGCGAGGGCGAGACGCTGCATCCCGACTTCGAGAATCCCGACCTGGTTGTGCGCTTCACCGGTCCAGACGTGGAGCTGCTTCTGGCCAACAAGGCGGAGCTCCTCCTGGCTCTGGAGCAACTGACGATGGAAGCCCTGCGGATGGCTCCCGAAGAGCATTCGCACCTGTGCTTCGACGCCAACGACCATCGCATGCTGCGCATCCAGGAATTGCGGATGAGCGCGCAGGCCGCGGCGGAGCGCGTAAAGAAGACTCGAGTTCCGTTTCACTTTAGCCCCATGAACAGCCGCGAGCGGCGGATTTTGCATCTCGCCTTGCGCGGCGAAACCGAGGTTCGCAGCGAAAGCGTCGGCGAAGGGCCGGTTCGGCAGGTGGTGGTTGTTCCCGCCGACATGAAAACTCTTCCCGAGCCGATTCGTCCGCCTCGCCCACGTCCCGAAGGCCCGGGCCGGCCGGGCGATCGGGAGCGCGGCGGGTTTCGTGGACGCGACCGGCGGGGAGGTCCCGGAGGACGCGGGGGCCCTGGCGGCAGAGGCGGACGGGATCGCGGCCGCCGCAGCTAACCCCGCTGCATAAACAAGAAGCAAGATGCGGCTGAAAGACACGATAGCCGCCATATCCACGCCCGCGGGCCGTGGCGGGATCGGCGTCATTCGCGTCTCCGGCTCCCAGGCGCGCGAAATTGCGGAACACATCCTTCGATTTCCTTCGCGGCGATTTCCTTCCGCGCATGAATGGATCCCCTGGTCCGCCGCGCTTGCCGAACTTCCGGACGAATCGGGCCATGCCGTCGACCGCGTGGTCGTGACTTTCTTCGCCGCGCCGCGCTCCTACACCGCGGAAGACGTGATCGAGATCTCCTGCCACGGGTCGCCCGCGGTTTTGCGTTACGCGTTAGAGCGCGCCTGCCAAGCCGGAGCGCGTCTCGCCGAACCGGGAGAATTCACCCTGCGGGCTTATTTGAACGGGCGCATCGATCTGCCGCAAGCCGAGGCCATTCGCGATTTGATCGAGGCGACGACGCTCTATCAGGCCCGGATCGCCGCGCGTCAAGTCGAGGGCTCCGTTTCCCGGCGGATCAAGCCGGTAAAGGAGCAGTTGCTTGAAGTGATCGCATTGCTCGAAGCCGGAATCGACTTCGCGGAAGACGATATCGACGTAGCTTCGACGGAAGATATCGTGCGCCGGATCGATCCGGTTTCCGCGGCAATATCCGGCTTGATCGCGAGCTTCGTCTACGGAAAGCTGGTGCACGAGGGATTCACGCTCGCCATCGTGGGCCGGCCCAATGTGGGCAAGAGCAGCTTGTTCAACCGCTTGCTGGAGCAGGATCGTGCGATCGTGACCGAAATTCCCGGCACCACGCGGGATCTGGTTTCGGAGAATGCCGCTATTCAAGGCATTCCCGTGCGCTTTGTCGACACCGCCGGAATTCGCTCAAGCGGCGATTTGGTGGAATCGCTGGGCATTGAGCGGAGCTATCAAGCCATGGCCGACGCGGACTTGACCTTGGTGGTCATAGACGCGTCGGCGCCGCTCGATTCCGAAGACCTGGAGATTCTGCGGCGGGCACGCGGACAGGGCAAGAGCCTAGTCGTGGCGAACAAGAGCGACTTGCCGCGCGGCGCTGAAGTGGACGACGCGATCCCGGTTTCGGCGCTCACCGGGGATGGGATGGCCGAGTTGCGTTCGGCAATCATCGAAGCCCTGGCCCCGCGAGGGCATGTCGCGCAGGAGGACGGCTTTATCACGAGCCTGCGCCACGAGCAGTTATTGACCGAGTCTCGTGACGCGCTCGATCAAGCTCGGCGCGCGGCGATGGTCGGGATTCCGCATGAAATGCTGCTGCTGGATCTTTATGCGGCGCTGCGTCCGATCGATGCGATTACCGGAGCGACTACCGCGGACGATATTTTGAACCGGATCTTCTCCACCTTCTGTATTGGGAAGTAGAACCTAGCTATGGCCAGCAAGACACTTCTCACGGCCGACGAGCTGGAGAAGATGCCCGACGACGATTCGGTGCAAATCGAACTCGACGAAGGGGAACTGATCACAATGCGGCCAGCCGGCGCCGAGCACGGCGATTCCGAAACGGACATAATCGTGATCATCGGAAGTTACGTCAGGAAGCACAGGCTAGGTCGGCTGTATCCCGGCGACACCGGCTTTCGCCTAAGCCCGGATATCGTACGCGTTCCCGACGTAGCTTTGGTCCGGCAAAACCGCCTGCCCTTGGTTCGCCGCAAGGGCTTCATTGACGGTCCTCCCGACCTCGCCGTCGAAATCTTCTCTCCTTCGGACTCCGTGCGGCAATTGATGCGCAAGGTGAAACAGTACTTCGCCGCCGGGTGCCATACGGTTTGGATCGTCTACCCTGAAGCGAAAGAAGTGCAGATTCTCGAAGCCGCCAGGACGGACCGCCTGCATACCGGCGATGAAATGATCGAGGCTCCGGAGTTACTTCCCGGATTCTCCGCTCGCATCTCCGAGTTCTTCGAATAGACTATTGTCCGACCCAGACATCCACCATGCTGGTGGATCCATTCGCAGTCGCGATCTGCAACGTCTGCGCTCCCGAAGCCACGCTGGGTGGAATCTGGATATTGAACTGATACAAGCTCGATGAGCCCGGCGAGAGCCCATTGAACTCGATGTTGGAAACCGGAACTCCGCCAACACTTGCGGTCACCCGGGCGACTACCATCGCCGGCGGATTCCCCGGCGCCGCAGTTCCGTCTTGAACCGCAGGACTGACTGCGCCCAATCCGGTGAGGTAAACGGCAACCACTTCTCCGGGGGTCGCCGGGCTGGACTGGCTGACTACCGTATAGTCCGCGTGGGTGATGGCGCCGTTGCCCAATCCGTTTGCGTTGACACTGAACACGCCGGGAGCCGTCGGCGCAAGGGGCACCGTTACCGAATTTGTCGCTGTCCCGCTGACAGTAGCGACAAATGTGGCGGTCGTTCCCGTTACTTCGTACGGCACTACGGCGTTGATTTGCGCGGGGGAAACCACGTATACAGGAGCAGGGATTCCGTTCACCGTAAGCGAGGTTTGTCCCAGCGCGAACGGAAACGGAATGCCCCCAGCCTGGATCAGGCCCGGCGAGAGGCCCTGGCCGAACAACGCCACAAATTCGCCCGGCGAGACTGGATACCCGGGCGGCGCATAGCTGGCGGCATTGAAGATCCCCAACGGATGAAGAAACGGAGCTTGGCCGGACTGCGCCAGAACGCTGTCTCCCAAGTACAAGCCGTAACTGGTTGAGCTCGCCACATCAACATCGCTAATCGAAAAAACCTGCGAGTTCGACGCCAGATCGATATGCCCGGGGAAGCCTGTGAAGGTGCCGGAGCCGTCGGCGTTGAGCGAATACGGAATAAGCGGGTTGGCATCGAAAAGCGCCACGCTGGATTGACGCGTGTGCTCTTCCCACACCGTTCCCTGGCCGGTTGGGTTCACCGAGCCGACCATGGACGCCAGGGTCGACGAAGCGGTGTTGTAGCTAATACCGGCCGCAAAATAAAATCCACTTAAGCTTGAGTTACTGGCGCTGTTGACAGGGCCGCCAGCGAACGCTTTGATGCCGACGATAATGCCGTGCCCGCCTGCATCCATCGATCCGCCAATGAAGAAACTTCCGTCAGTGGCTATGTAGATGTCCTTGACGCCTTCAATGAGCTGCGTGGTGATATCGAGCCCGGCCGCGGCGGGAAAGGTCATCGTTCCGCTGCCGTCGGTATTCAGAAGGTAAGACATGGGACCTACCGTTTGGGTCATGAGGGTGTTCCCCAGGTTATAGGCCTGGCCGGTGACCGTTGTCTCCGCAAATCCTCCGTTTCCGTTGGCGGTCAGAGTGAAGTTTGTGTTCCTGATGTCCGCTGTTCCGCCGTTGGGGAATTCCAGGCTGGACACCCAATAGGGTCCCGACATCGCGCGGTTCGTAACGCCGTTGACCGGCCCCTTAAGAGCGATGAGCAGATCGAACACGTTCGACCCGGCTTCCGTCGAGGACCCGGCCAGAGCCTCCGCGCCCAGGCGCGCATTGACCGTCGCGCCAGGGAGCAACGGATTCGACAGCGTGACAAAGCCGCCAGGACTCACGGTATACGTTCCTTGACTCGATAGCGTTGTCGCGGCGGCCGTACCGGAAAGCTGCATGCCATTAATCGTAACGTTCCCGTTACCGTCGAAGGTCAGCGTTCCAGAAGCGCTCGCGGTTTGGCTGACCGTCGATCCGCTGCTTGTTTCGAGGAGAACCTGGCGGAAAAAGTACTTCCCTATTAGGGATTGATTGTTCGATACCTGACCGTCGGCTAAGCCGCCCAACAGCATAAACGCGACTATTGCGCATCTTGAAGTTGTGTCCATGGTTGACCTGGGGATGGCGCCGAGTTTTGATTTGTTTCGGCCGCATCCACCCACTTCACGATGGTAAAATGAAAAAAGCTCGTCAGAAAAGTCCCGGCCAGGTAGCTCAGTTGGTAGAGCGCAGCCCTGAAAAGGCTGGCGTCGGCGGTTCAATTCCGTCCCTGGCCACCAACTGCATTACACGCTCGTCTCCGCCGAATAAATCCACATCGCCGGAGACTTCGAGCATCGGGCCTTCGAGCGTTTCTTTCGGTGTAAGCACAAGCTTTTCAACATGTTTCGCCAAGGCTTGCCGTGCTACGGCTACATCAGCCCGCAGGACCCCTTGGAGGTCCAGGGCCTTCTCTGCCGCGAATTTCCGAAGATCCGTCATTGTGACCGCCAGATCGCCGGGGGTATTGATCTCGGCCAGATCCTGATCGATTTTTGTAATCTGTGTTTCGACGGTCGCGAGCTGAGAAAGAAGGGTGGGCGAATGTCCCATCGCCGCGATCGCTTCAGCGA
>JASHRP010000824.1 GCA_030037375.1 Bryobacteraceae bacterium
AGGCTCGGTCGCTGCTCCCACGGCCGGCCTGCATTTCACTTCGGAGATTCTCGATCGATGCCGCGCCACCGGCGCTGAAATCGCCCGCGTAACACTGCATGTCGGCCTAGGGACGTTCCAGCCGTTGCATGCGGATGTCATTGAAGATGTTCATCTGCATCACGAGTCATTCCAGGTGACTGCGGAGACGGCAAAAGCAATGGGTCGCGCGCAACGTGTGATCGCGGTCGGCACCACCAGCGTTCGCGCCATCGAAAGCGATCCCGCGAAATGCGAAACGGATCTCTTTATCGCTCCGGGATTCCAGTTCCGCCGCACCAACGCGCTGCTTACCAATTTTCACTTGCCGAAATCCAGCTTGCTGGTGCTTGTTTGCGCGTTTGCTGGTACGGAATTGACGCTCGCGGCCTACCGTCACGCGGTCGAACAGCGCTACCGCTTCTTTTCCTATGGCGATTGCATGCTGATTCTGTAAGGTTTTGGCCCGTATGTAATAATCAACCGTAGGAAGCGCTTGCCCATTCATTCCCCACTTCGACAACTGCTGGATCGAGCTCGGGTGCGGGAAATCACGCGTCTGGCCTTCGATAAAGGCGCCCTCACTCTGCTTATCTTCATGGGCGGCGTCATCGCACTGCTTCTAGCCGGAACGGATATTTTGGGGTGGTATTGGCTTGCGCTGCTGACCGTCGCGGGGCTTAGCGTTGGCGCGTATCTTCTGCGCAGGAGTTTGTCGTCCCAGTATGTTCTCGCCCAGCGCATCGACCGGAAGCTGCAACTGGCCGATGCAATCTCCACCGCTCTCTATTTCGCTGATCATCCTCAGCCCGAAAAAGCAGCCATCTGTGAAAGCCAGCTTAGGCAAGCCGAATCCGTAGCCGCCGGAGTTGATGTGCGCCTCGCGCTGCCGTTCACGCGCTCGCGCTATCTCGCGCCTGCGGCGCTGCTCGCGGCGGTCGCGTTCGGTCTATTTGGCGTTCGCTATCTTGTGACCGGAACTCTGGATCTCAGAGCCTCTCTCGTGCGCGCGGTTTACGACGATTTCTTCGGCAGCAAAGTCGACGCCAAGAATCAGCTCCCCAAGCGTGCGAATTTCAATCCCCTGACCGGGGAGCCGAACCAGAACGCCACCGTCCAAGACGGCCTCCAGCCCGAGGACTTGCTCGATTCCCAAGACTCCTCCGAGGCGACTGCCGCGAGCCAAGACAACTCCAAGAGTGCCAGCCAGGATAAGTCGCAAAAGAAGGGTGACACGCCTGGAGAAGGCGAGGACAAGAGCGATAAATCCGGGAAGGGCAACGACTCGCAGGATCAAAACAGTAACAACCAGTCCTCGCAGAACGGCAAGGATTCGAAATCCAACGAGGGCGCTAAGCAGCAGGAGGGGAAGCCGGCGTCTGGCAACGAAAAATCCCAAAGCCTGCTCGACAAAATGCGCGACGCCTTGTCCAACTTGATGGACAAGATGAAGCAGAACGATGAGGGCTCTAAAAGCGATCCTTCCCAGCAGCAAGGCAAGCCGGGTGAAAAGCGCGACCAAGCGGACAAGAGCCAGCAGTCCAAGGATAAGCAGTCGCAAGCTTCCAGCGATCAGGACTCAGGACAGCAGGCTCAGGGCGACCAGCAGAGCGATGCCAGCAACGACAAGAAAGCCTCCGACAAATCTCAGAGCCAGGATTCCAAGAACGGCATCGGCTCGCAAGATGGCGAGAAGGCCATCAAGGAAGCCGAGCAGTTGAAGGCCATGGGCAAGATCAGCGAGATCCTGGGCAAGCGCTCCGCGGCTGTGAGCGGCGAAGTGATGGTAGAGGTGGGCTCCGGCAAGCAGCAGCTCAAGACTCCCTGGGCTCCGCTGCAAGCCAATCATTCGAACGCGGGCGGGGAAATTCACCGCGACGAAATCCCGCTAATCGAGCAACAGTTTATCGAGCGCTACTTCGAAGAAGTACACAAACCCGTTGCGCCGGCCAAGAAGAACGGCGACGGCTGAATTCGCCTCTAAGGGCGTTCCATGAAGTCACGCCTCTTCCTGATTGCCATCGCTGCTTCCGCCCATCCGATGGGCAACTTCAGCGTCAGTCACTACACGCGGCTTGAAGTATCCACGAAAGGCGTGCAGGTTACCTATGTGCTCGACCTCGCCGAGGCGCCGGCTTATCGGCTGCTACGCGACTGGAACTTGGACGCCAAGAGCTCACAATCTCTTCTTGATCAAAAGGTCGCGCAGCAGGCGCGGGAGTGGGCTCACGGGCTGGAGTTTCGCTCCGCGGGTAAAGCCATCGAGCCGCAATTCCTGAACGCTTCGATCAAGCTCGACTCTGGAGCCGACGGTCAGCCGATCGCTCGCGTGGTCTCGAATTTCGAGCTTCCCGGCGTGGCCGGGCCACTTCAATTTGAAGATCACAATTATCCGGATCGCGCCGGCTGGAAGGAAATCGTGATCGCACAGGGCGGGGGAATTCGCATCGTCCGCGCCAGTCAGGATAGCCAGGACCGCAGCAAAATGCTGACCGATTATCCTTCCAGCGCGGTCAGCTCCGCGCCTCAGGATCTTCGCGCTTCGGTCGAATGGCGGGCCGGCGATTCTTCGCAAGCCGCCGCTCAGATCGTTCCCATAGAGCAGCCGCCGCCGGTCGCCGCGCCTTCGGATTCATCCTCTGCGACGGCCCCCGCCGCCACCGCGAAGAACGATTTCCTTTCGCGTCTGCTGGCCCAGCGCGAGATCCCATGGCCCTGGCTGCTGCTCGGACTCGTGATCGCATTCGGCATGGGCGGGGCGCACGCGCTCGAACCGGGTCATGGCAAGACGCTGGTCGCGGCTTATTTGGTCGGCTCGCGAGGCACCATGAAGCACGCCGCGCTGTTGGGTGCGATGGTCACTTTTACGCATACAATCAGCGTGTTTCTGCTCGGGCTGGCGATGCTGCTGCTGGCGAAATCGATTGTACCGGATAAGGTCATCAAGATTCTGGAAGCAGTTTCCGGATTATCGATCGTGGCGATTGGAGCCGTGCTCTTCGTGCAGCGCCTCCGCAGTCTGCGGGCCGTCGTCCCTCACCATCATCATGCGCATGATCATGCCCACCCGCACGACCATCATCATGATCACGATCATCCTCACAGCCATCCTCACGACCACTCGGACGAACATGGTCCGCACACGCACACCCACATGCCTCAAGGCGAGATCACGCCGGGAAGCTTGATCGCGCTCGGAGTCAGCGGAGGCTTAGTGCCGTGCCCCGCGGCTCTGGTCATCATGCTCGCCGCCATCGCCTTCGGACACACGGGCGCGGGGTTGATTCTTCTGGTGGCGTTTTCATTGGGCCTCGCCGGCGTGTTGATCGCGGTCGGATGGCTAGTGCTTTACGCGCGTAGCTGGTTGCCCGATCCTGCGGCCGGGCGGAGCCGTTTGTTCCGCTTGTTGCCGGTGGTCTCGGCCTTGGTCATCGTTTGTATAGGATTGGTCATGACCGGGGTTTCACTGGGCTGGCTACGGCCTGGGCTCGCTGTCTGACGGTCCCTAACCCATCCTTAGCCCATTTCGATAAGCAAGAATCCTACGGTCGAACTAGGGGGTTTACTGCGTAGTATTTCCACCCTGCTGGCCGTAGCATGGGGACGATGGCATGGTCCAATGACATGCGCTGCTTGTATTGCGATGGCAAGCTGCCCCTGTACCGGAAAATCACCAGCGGTCAGTTCTGTTCCGCTGCCCACCGCAAGGCGTACTGGCAGGACCAGCAGCAACTTGCCCTCGAGCGTTTGCACCAGACCCATACTTCCTTAAGAGCGGTTTGTCCTCCCGTTTCGGAAGAATCGATTTTGGGTCCGTCTTGTCCTGAAGTTACCGAGTTGAGCGGTTTTGTTTCCGACCTTCGGATATGCTCGTCCGACGTCGCGGCGCGGATGGCGGAGTTTGTAGATGTCTGGGAGACCGAGTTCGGCCCAGCCATCCCTCTATGGTCAACGCCCTGGACCATTGGCGGAGTGCTTCCCGAAGCCAGCCTGATCGGGCTGATGAGGCTCTGGCTTCAGAGCAAGGCGATTCAGGAGCGTGACTTTGCTCCCGAGATCGATGCGCGGTTCCGGAATCGTCTGCCGGGTGTTCAGGCGCTCGCACCGCGAATGCCCCGTCCTGCCGCGAATTTCCAATTGTGCTTCGTCCCTGTTACTTCGGAGATGGCCGCGCCCGCTGGAGCCGACGCTCCGGCTCAAGCCTGGCTGCTCTTGCTGAGCCGACTGCGGGAAGTAGACTTTGTTCTGCCGTTGCGGTCGGAAGCCGCGCCGCTTACGCTGCTCCCGGCCATCGTCCCGTATCCCCGGTGGCGTGTCGGGATGCCCGCCGGAGTCAGCTTATTCGCGAGCCAAGTTGCCTTGGCGGCAGTACAGCCGTGGGCTGCCCCCAACGGTCCCGTTGAAGGACGGATGTCGCCGGTCGAGTCCACGCCTCACCCGCCCGTCGAATCGAGCGTCCTGGCGCTTGTCCGGACTCTTTCGCTGCGCGATCCGAGTCCTCGCGCCGGCAGGGGTTGCTGGTACCCAATTGAAGCTCGCCGGAGTTCCGCGTTCCGCAAGGAAGCTGCGTCAGTCGATTTCCCGGCGCCTTCCGTCAATTTAGCGCCGCTGAATCCGCCGGCGATCATCCCTCCCGACCCGCCGAACCCATTGGATTATATGGTCCCGGGGGTTCTCGGGATGCTTGGGCTGAACTTCGCTCCCGGAACCCCGGTAACCGCGCCGAACGGACCCTGGCTCTCTAATATCGCTACGATCCCGCAGCCGCTGCAAACCGAGCCGATTCTGCCGGTCGCAAAGCTGGAGCCCCTGCGCGCCCAGCGCGTCGCCTATCAGCCTGCCTACGAACAAGTCTCCTATCGGGCGGATCCAGGCTATGTACCGGCGGACGGCGCCAGCTCATCCGAGGCGCCGGGTTCATCCAGCCAGGCTCCTTGGAAACAAATCCCTTGGACTCACGCGATCTGGAACGACACCACTCATGCCTGGGTCGTTCGAGCGGCGACGGCGTGGACCCAAGCGCCCCGCGATTTGAAGCTCCTGGCCTTTGCGATTCCGGCTTTACTGGCTTTGGCCTTCCACGGCAATCTTCCCAGGGTGAGGATGTCCGGTCCGTCGTCCTCGGTCCAACTAGGGCAGGGCGTTCAGAGCGCCGTCAACGTGAAACTCAGCAGCGTGCGGCAGGCGATGATGGAACGCGCCGCGATCGCCCTTGACGAAGACTTTCGCTCCGGCCTTGACGATTGGGCTAGCCGGGGCGACGCCACCGCGGAATGGTCCTTTGACGCCGCCGGCTTCGTGAAGCCCGGTCCGCTCGCCCTGTACCGGCCTTCAATGAATTTGACAGATTACCAGCTACAATTCCTCGGAATGATCGATAAGAAGGCTTTGAGTTGGGTGGTTCGCGCGGCGGACTTCGACAATTACTACGTGCTGAAGCTAAGGGTTCTGAAACCTGGTCCTCGGACGACTTTGGGCTTGACCCGCTATGCGGTGATCAACGGCAAGGCCCAGGACCGCGTCGATACGCCGGTGGTGATGGAGGCGCAGCCGGATACGCTGTACCGTGTGCGCCTGGATGTCGACGGGGACAATTTCTCGCTCGGCATTCAAGGCTTGATGATCGATAGCTGGAGGGAGCCGCGCCTCGCGCATGGCGGCGTGGGCTTCTTCACCGCGCGCGGCGAGGAAAGCCGCGTCCGCTGGATCGCGCTGACGCACCAGTATGACATGCTGGGCCGCCTGTGCGCGTATCTGGCGCCGTACGAAATTCCAACCACAAACGGGAGCTGGTAATTATCATGAGTGGAAGAAAAAGCGGTAATGGTGCGCCTGTAAACGGCACGTCGGGTTCGCCGGCGTTGGCCCGGTCGGTTGCGCTGCATCTTGAAGGCAAGCTGAAGGAAGCCCTCCAGGAGATCAACAAGGCGATCGAGAGCGGTGAAGAATCGGCTGAGATTTTGGCCGCTAAAGGTCACCTCCAATTCGAGTTGGAGCAATACGAGGATGCCGTTCGCACCTACGAGAAGTTGGTCGACATGGCTCCCCAGCACCCGACCGCAAGCTTCAACCTCGGAATCTGTTACGAAAAAGCCGGGCGCTGGCAGGAAGCGACCGATTCCTTCACCCGAGCCCTCTCGACCGACCCGCAGCGCCTGGAAGCTCAGCTCGGCTTGGGGATCTGCCTGTTGCACCAGGAGAAACCCGAGCCCGCAATCGAATGCTTCGACAAGGTCCTGGCGCGTCAGCCAGATCTCGAATCAGCTCTATTCGGTAAGGCGGTTTCTCTACAGTTGCTCTGGAAGTTTGACGAAGCGACCGGGCTGTATCTCAAGATCCTTGAGAAAAACCCGCAATCGGAGGAGTGTCTGGTCAACCTGATCACGATCGGGATGGCCCGCAAAGAGCATCCATCGATTCAGAAGTACTCGGAGCAGCTCTTGACGATGCGGCCATTCTCTCAAGCTGCGCTTGAGGGTCTCGCGACCTGCGCCTTCCACGATAACGATTTCGAAGCGGCGTCACGTTATTGCTCTAAATTGGTTGAGTTTACGCCGGATCATTTCGAACGCTGGTTTAATTTAGGCGTCGCAGAGCAGAAGTGCAAGCGCCTGCCTGAAGCCGCCAAGGCTTATTCCGAAGCGGTCCGCATCCGCCCTGACGCCAAGCAGGCTCATCTGAACCTGGGAATCGCGCGGCAGGAACTGGGCGACCTCAAAGGTGCCCGCGAATCCTACGAGCGCGCACTCCAGATCGCGCCCGACCTCGCCGACGTCATGTACAACCTGGCGAGCGTGCTCGAACAGCAGGGCGAAAAAGAAGAAGCCGAGCGCCTGTACGTGAAGCTGCTGAGCCGCAATCCGGACTGGGAAGATGCATGGTTCCGGCTGGGCTACCTGCGCCTGCAGCGCGGAGACCATCGTGAGGCGGTGGAGGCGTTCCAAACCTGCGTCCGCAAACGAGCGTCGTGGCCGGAAGCTCAATTGAATCTTGGACTTGCCTATTGGAACATCGGCGACCAGGAAGGCGCGGCCAAGGCTTTCGAGGGCGTGCTGGAAAACAATCCGAATTCGATGGACGCGCTGCGCGGCCTCGCGGCGCTCGCGGTCGAGCGCGAGGACCTGGATAAGGCTCTCGATCTGCAGGCAAAGTTGATCGAAGCGGGCGAACGCACTCCGGAGCTGTTCTACAACACCGGGCTGCTGCTCCAGAAGTCGGGCCAGATCGAAGACGCGATTCGCCTTTATCAAGAGGCGCTTACGGAGCGCCCGAACTTCGCCGAGGCGCTGCTCAACCTGGGCCATGCCCTCAAGGCGAAGGGCGACGTGGATGAGGCTCGCAGTTGCTGGAAGCGGGCTCTCGACCAGAAGCCTGAGTTGGCCGCCGGCTACTTCGAACAGTAGCCCGTACCCGGTTCTGAGGCTAATCCGTTCACGGACGCTGGTCGAACTCCTCCAAGAGATTTTCCTCCAGCGGAACGCGAGCGCTTCTTTTCGCCCGCTGGAGCAGCGTGTTTGCCGAATCGCAATAGGCCGAGGCGTTCTTCCGCTGCTGACCGCGGATGGCTGGGCCATTCAGGATTTGGGCGCCGAAGGCAGCGAACTCACCGTGTTCCGCTGCGTCGCGGCTGAAGCGCCCGAACTTCTGCCGCCGTAAGCGCGCGGTATTTGCCGATCTCCAGATCTCCGATTCCGATCGCCCCGATCTTTGTCCTGACCAGCTTAAGAACCTTCGCGCCAAGCGCCTCGACCATACGTCTCACCTGCCGGTTTCGCCCTTCCGTAATCGTAATCTCGAAAAAGGTGAAGCGGGCCGAATCGCGGACGCGCTTCACTTCGGCCGGCCTGGTGGGCCCATCGGAAAGCTCAACGCCGTCCCGCAGCCGCAGTAGCTGATCGTCGCTCAGCAGCGCCGAGGCCTTCACCAGATACGTCTTCGGCACGTGCGACTCGGGATCGGTTACGTAATCGCCGAACACCGTGTCATTGGTGATCAATAACAGGCCGCTGGTGTCCTGATCCAGACGGCCTGCGGAGAAGACCTTTTCCGGCACGTCCTTCAGCAGATCGTAAATGGTCGGCCGGCCTTCCGGATCTTTGTGGGTGCTCAGATAACCTTTGGGTTTGTACAGCAGCAGATAGACTTTGTTCGCGGCACGCAGAGGCTTCCCATCGAGCGTCACCTGGTCGCGGTCCGGATCGGCCCAGGCGCCCGGCGTCTGGACCTTGCGCCCGTTCACCGCCACGCGGCCCTCCGCGATCCACCTGCGAGCCTCAGTGCGCGATCCGACTCCCGCTTTGGATAGAACCCGGTCGAGCGTCTTTTTCAAACCTCTCATTTTGGCACGCGGGTTTTCTGACGGCTTCGACCAATTGACTAAACGTTTACGGCAGCCCGAACGAATAGTAGATCAGGGATGACCACGCCCGAATCAGACATCATCGCGCAAGCGCAGAGGATCCGGCCGTCCGTTCAGCTTTTCCCGCTGCTGAAAACCACCTTGGCGCTAGCGGCCGTGGCTTTGTTGCAATCACTCTATAACCTTCCGTCCGACCGCCCCATGGCCTTCATCGTTGCCGGCGCGGCCGCGATTCAGCTCGGATCGTTCCGCAGCCGCGGTGAGTTGCTTCGCGCGGGAGCATTTGCTATTGCCGCCGCAAGTTGGTACGTCGTCTCAGCCGGACATCTCTACACGGATGGGCAAGGCTGGCTGTCCGTCTGGGTCTCGGCAGTGGGCGTCGGCAGCTTCGCGAGTCTTTGCCTAAGGTCTTTCGGTGGCCTGGAGGACCCGAAGCCGACTTATGCGCTGAAATCCGCCGTCATCCTACCGGCGTTCGCGATTGCAGCTTCGCTAGGCATGCAGTTCAGCCTAAATCTTCCGCGCGAAACTTTCGACCTGTACCTGTATAAATTCGACGGCCGGCTGGGGGTCCAAGCGAGCTTCTGGTGCGGCCAGCTGCTTCAACGGCTTCCCGGATTGAAAGAATTCGAATCCCTCGTGTACGACGCGCTGGGAGTCATGCCGGCGGTTGTTTTCGCCGTGGGATTACGGCTGAAGCGCCGCCTTCCTTTCAATCCGCTCGCGGCCTTCGTCTGGGCCGGCCTCGCCGCGTACTGCCTGTATCAGATCTGCCCGGGGACGGCTCCTTTCGCAGTGTTCCAAGGGGCTTACCCCGCGAATCCACCGCCTTCAATGTCGCTTCCTCTTCATCGAATTGAAGTTCCCGGTTCCTGGCGCAACGCGATGCCATCGATGCACGTCACTTGGGCTCTGCTGGCATTTGCCTGCTCGATCGCGCTGCCGCTCTGGACGCGCTGGCTGACCGGGATTTTCGTGGCGTTGACCTGCCTCGCGACCCTCGGCCTGGGCCAGCACTACCTGATCGATCTGATCGTGGCGTGCCCGTTTGCCGCGGCGGTCTCGGCCGCGTGCATGAGCGTCCCGGCTCGCGTTCGTGAGCGATCTCAGGCCTTCATCATCGGCAGCCTCGCGACTCTTGCCTGGCTCTTGCTGCTCCGATTGGGGTGGATGACGGTCGCGCCTCCGGCGGTCGCATGGCTCGCGGTTGTAGCCACGCTTGCCGGTTCCGCGACCTTGCAAACCCGTCTGTTGATCGCCTACCAGCGGCTTGTGCCTGACGCTGCCACCCGCGACGCGTCATAATGCTAAAACGGCTCCATGTTAGAGTGCGTCCCCAACTTTTCGGAGGGCCGGAACAACGGTGTGGTCCGTGCGATCGTTGATGCGATTCAGTCCACGCCGGGCGTTCTGCTGCTTGGATGGGAATCCGACTCCGATCACAATCGTAGCGTCGTCACCTTCGCCGGTCCCGCCGACGCCGTGGTCGAGGGCGCGGTTCGGGGAACCGCGAAGGCCTCCGAGCTGATCGATCTGTCGCGCCATGCCGGAAAGCATCCGCGGACGGGAGTCGCGGACGTAGTTCCTTTCATTCCGCTCGAGGGCTCCGAAATGGCCGAGGCCGTCTCCGCCGCGCATCGCGCCGGGGAGCAGATCTGGGGCCGCTTCGGAATCCCCGTGTACTTCTATGAACGCGCGGCGCGATCGCCGGAGCGCACGCGTCTCGAGAAGATTCGCCGCGCGGGCTTCGACGGAGCCCCTCCCGATATCGGTTCCATCGCATCGCACCCTCGCGCGGGGGCGGCGATGATCGGGGCGCGGCAAATTTTGATCGCCTATAACGTCGATCTCGACACGCGGGACGTAAACATTGCCAAGACTATCGCGCGGCGCATCCGGGAATCCTCGGGCGGCTTCCGGCATGTCAAAGCCATGGGCCTCTACCTTGAATCCCGCGGATGCGCGCAGGTATCGATGAATCTGACCGACTTCGCGAACACCCCGCTCGATCAGGTGTTCGCCGCGATCGAACAGGATGCGGCGAAACTCGGGGTGGGCGTTCGCGCGGGGGAACTGATCGGCTTCATTCCGCGCGCGGCTTTTGGCGCCGCGCCCGCCTTCTTCCGCCGCGCCGCCAATTTCACCGAATCGCGCATTATCGAGAACCGGATCGGCCAGTTGTTACACTCGAAGTAGTGCTGGTCTCCATCGAAAATCCTCCGCAACGGCCCGCGTGGCTGCGAGCGCCAGCGCCGGTTGGCGGCAACTATAGCAACCTCAAGCAATTGGTTCAGGATCTTGGCCTGCATACGGTGTGCGAGAGCGCCGCGTGCCCCAACATCGGCGATTGCTGGAACCGCCGCACCGCGACTTTCATGATTCTCGGCAATGTCTGCACGCGCCGCTGCGGGTTCTGCGCGGTTCAGAAGGGCGGACCGCTGCCGGTCGATTACGATGAGCCTCGCCGCGTGGCGGAGGCTGTTGCAGCGCTCGGGCTCAAGTTTGCCGTGATCACCAGCGTGAATCGCGACGACCGCAAGGATGGCGGAGCCGAGCTGTTCGCCTTAACCATCCGCGCTATTCGCGACCGGCTTCCCGGTTGTGGAGTTGAAGTTCTGGTACCCGATTTTCAAGGCTCGCATGCGGCGATGGACATCGTGCTTGACGCCGCTCCCGACATCCTTAATCACAACACGGAAACGGTTCCGCGCCTGTATCGCCAGGTGCGGCTCGGCGCGCGCTACGAGCGTTCGCTCGACATGCTGGCATACGTCAAGCAGGCGCGTCCGTCGACACCGACAAAGAGCGGTTTGATGCTCGGCTTGGGCGAGACGATCGATGAGGTGATCGCCGTAATGCGCGATCTCCGCGTGGCGCAAGTGGATATTCTCACGCTGGGCCAATACCTGCGGCCATCGAAGAAGCATTTGCCGATTCTGCGCTATGTAACTCTCGAAGAGTTCGCCGATCTCAAACGCCTCGGTTATGCGATGGGTTTCCGGCACGTCGAGAGCGGTCCGCTGGTGCGGAGCTCATACCACGCCGCGGACGCGGTGGAAGTCAAAACTCTTTAGGCCGGGATAAAGCGATCAACTTCGATTCGCGTGAACCCCCGCTAATCATTTCTTAGCTGCCAGTCACGATCGAGATTGTAAACCCTTGCCGTGACGCTTCGTCCTGATAAGCTGGACTTGTCTTGAAGCTCCTTCACGCTATCCCAATCATTACCGCGGCGTTTTGTGCGATTGCTCCGCCCCTAGGCGCTGATGAAGGATTGTGGCCGTACAATCAATTCCCCAAGGACGCGGTCAAGCAGAAGTACGATTTCGAAGTCACCCAGGCGTTCCTCGACAACCTGCGCCTGGCCGCCGTCAGGATTCCCGGCGGCTCCGCCTCATTCGTTTCGCCGAATGGCCTGTTGCTCACCAATCAGCACCTGGTCGCCGGATGCCTCGCCAAGATCAGCACTGCGCAGCACGACTATCGCAAGGAGGGCTTTTACGCTTCCGCGCAAGCCTCCGAACCGGCCTGCGGCGGCATTACCGCCAGTGTCCTAACGTCGGATGAAGAAGTCACGATGAAAGTGAAAGCCGCGGCGAAAGACAACGCTCCGGCCGCGCAGGCCTTGGAACTGCGCAACGCGGCGATCGCGAAAATCGAGAAGGATTGCACCGATAAGGCGGGCACGGGTCATCATTGCTCGGTCGTGAAGCTGTTCTCGGGCGGCCGCTACGATCTGTACACTTACAAGACCTACAGCGATGTGCGGCTGGTGTTCGCGCCCGAAGCGGAGATCGCGCAATTCGGTCATGAGCGAGACGCGGTCACGTACTTGCGTTACGGCCTGGATGCCGCGTTTTTGCGGGCGTACGAAGGCGGCAAACCTGCTGCCACGCCGCACTATTTGAAGTGGAGCGGGGAAGGCGTGAAGCCCGGCGACCTGGTGTTCGCCGCGGCTAATCCCGAGCTTACCTCGCGCGCCGCGACCTCCGCCCAGCTACAATTTCTGCGCGATTCCGTGCTCCCGTTGCAGGTAACGCGCTTGCAAGCCGTTATCGCGCAGCTTGCGACGTTTTCTTCCAAAAGCGATGACAATCGCCGCGCGGCGGAGCCGGTCCTGCAGTCCCTTCTTAGCGAATACAAATTCGCCGCGGGCAAGCTTATCGGCCTGCGCGACGATCGCCTGGTGAATCGCAAGACGGTTTTCGAAAACAAGATCAAGCGCGCGGTGGAGAACGATCCTAAGCTCGGCGCCAACGCCACCAAAGTTTGGGATGAAGTCGCGATGGCTTACCGCATGTGGCGTCCATTCGACAGGCCTTACGAGATTATCGAGGCTGAACCCGCGCCCGGTTCCACGTTATATGAAATCGCGCGGCAGCTGGTCCGCAACGGTACGCTCGACCCCGCTCTAGAAACCGCTCCCGCGCCAAACGATCAGGTCGAGATCCTCGTGCTCGCGCGCTGGATGGATGAGCTCAAGGCCCTGGGCGATAAAGACGCTCCGCTCAAGGCAATTCTGAATGGCAAGACACCGCAGCAAGCCGCCGAAGCCGCCGTCATGGGCACCATGCTCAAGGACCCGGCGAATCGCAAGAAGCTCGCCGGCAATGCGCAAGCCATTCGCGCCTCCGACGACCCAATGATCAAGATGGCCGCGCTGATCGAAGATTCCGCCAAGAAGTTGCGCAAGACGCGCAATGACGCGATTGGCTCTCTCGAAGCGTCGGCAGAGGATAAAATCGCCGGTTATCGTTTCCGTCTCTTTGGCGCGAGCGATTATCCCGACGCCACCGGAACTCCGCGCGTCGAATACGGAGTAGTGAAGGGCTACACCGACCGCGCTGGCACCCCCACGCCGCCGACCGATAGCTTCGGCGGCCTGTACTATCGCACCAATAACGAAGGACCGTACCAAATTCCGCAGCATTGGGTAGATTTGAAGTCCGCGCTAGATCTGGAAATGCCGCTCGATTTCGTCAGCACGTGCGACGTTGGCGGCGGGGATTACGGCAGTCCGGTCGTGAATAAGGCGGGCGAGTTGGTCGGCGTTACGTTCGACGGCAATCTTGAGAGCATGCCCGACACGTACCTCTATAGCGACGAACAGGCGCGCGCGGTGCATGTCGCGGTGCAGGGAATCGCGCAGGCGCTTGAGAAGGCGTACAACGCGTCGGCTTTGCTTGCGGAACTCGGCGTCTCGCGATAGGCTCTTACACTACCTGCGGCCGCGCTGTTTCCTTCTGAATCCACGGCTCGATGTAATTCGGGCAGTTGACCAGGCGCACGTCGTCGCGAGTTTGCTCAGCGAGGAAGGAGACGCAATGCCGGTCCATCAGCGTCACCTCTTCCAAATCCAATTCGATGCGTTTTCGCATTCGCCGCGCGCGATCGATTTCCCGGCGTAGCTCCCCTAATCCGACGCCGTTCATCGCGCCCGTGAGCGCTACTCTCACCGTTTCTTGACTCTCCGTGGAGACTGCGATCCTCATGGCCTCGACTCTATTCTCCTTGGGCTTTCAAATCGGAGATGCGGCCCGAGGGTCAGTGATTACTATGCCGTTCAGCAAATATTGGCGTGTAAACCCTACTAAAAAGGACCCGTCGCGAGGCGGAGTCTTAAGAAACAGATCTTACGAGACCAGGCCTTGGCATGCGGCTTCCACCGTGGGGTAAAACGAGAAAACGGTGTCGAGCCTGGTCACGTGAAACGAATCCCGGACGGGGCCTTTTGCTCCGGCGAGACGCATTTTGCCGCCGATCTTCGAAAGACGGGTGTAGGTGTCGATGAAGCGGCCGATCCCGGTGGAATCGATGTGCGTGACGCCTCCTAAATCGAACACCAGGTTCTTGCGGCCGTTAGCGATCAGTTCCGGAACCAGTGCGGCGAGTTTCGCGCTATCTTCTCCCAATAGCAGCTTGCCTTTCAACGTGATAACGGCTCCGGAGGTTTGAAGATCGTGATGTTCGAGCGCCAGATGCATGAGCCGAATGTTCGCTTCGCCCTAAGATTTTAACACCGCTGGATTAATGGCGGCCGACGTGGCCGATAAGGCCAGTGTCGGGAAAAGTCCCTCGCGCGAACGCGACAAGACATCATGTTTGCAATCATCGGAATGGTTGTTGTCATCGGAGCGATCCTAGGCGGTTATTTGATCGAACACGGCCAGATCGGCGTGCTGATTCAGCCCGCGGAGCTCATGATTATCGGCGGCGCTGCCGTAGGAACCCTTCTTATCGCCAATCCGATCTCCACCGTGATCGGAATTTACAAGGGATTGCTTTCGGTGATCAAGGGGAGCAAGTACACGCCCGCCTTTTATCTCGAAACGCTAAAAATGCTAAGCGACTTGTTCATGCAGGCTCGCAAGCAGGGCATGGTCAAACTGGAGGAAGACGTGGAAGATCCGGAAAAAAGCCAGGTGTTCATAAAATATCCCGGATTTCTCGCCAACCATCACGCCGTGGATTTTGTCTGCGACACGCTTCGCATGGCCATCAGCGGGGGCGTTCCCGCATTCGATCTGGACCAAATGATGGAAATGGACATGGAAGTTCACCACGCCGAGACGCTAAAGCCCGTGTCAGCGATGGCCACGGTCGCGGACTCTTTACCGGGCCTCGGCATTGTCGCTGCGGTGCTGGGCGTCGTGATCACCATGGGCGCGCTCGGCGGACCGCCTGAGGAGATCGGACATAAGGTCGCGGCGGCGCTGGTGGGCACGTTTTTGGGAATTCTGCTGTGCTACGGCTTCCTGGGACCGCTCGCCTCCAATCTCCAGAAGATGAACGACGCTGAAGCGGACTACTTGCGCTGCTTGCGTCAGGGCGTGATCGCGTTCGTCAAGGGCTCCGCTCCGGTGCTCGCTGTCGAGTTCGCGCGGCGATCAATTCCGGGGGAGCTGCGCCCTTCGTTCAAGGATTTCGAAGCAGCGTGCCGCGGAGGAGGAGCCGCGGCGAAACAGCCATGACCGCGCAGGAATCGCCCCCCATCATCGTCATCAAGAAGAAGGCGGGCCACGGCGGCGGCCATCACGGCGGCGCGTGGAAGGTCGCCTACGCCGATTTCGTTACCGCCATGATGGCGTTGTTCATAGTGCTGTGGCTGATGACTTCGAACGACAAAATCCGCAAGGCCATCAGCGCCTATTTCCGTGACCCCTCAGGCAGCGGCAAAATGGCCGGCAGCGCTACCACCGGCACCGGGGAAGCTCTTTCCGTCAGCAAGCAGAACATGAACAATCTCAAGAACGATCTGGAGCAGGCGCTGAAGAAGAGTCCGGAGTTCGACAAATTGAAAGACTACGTGCAGATGAGCGTCACCGGCGAAGGCCTTCGCGTGGAGTTGCTCGAAAGCGAACGCGGCACGTTCTTCGAATCTGGCAGCCCGGAGCCCACCGGCGCCGCACGCGAGCTGCTAACGCGTCTGGCCGAGCAACTTCGCGACCTTCCCAACGACGTGATGATCGAGGGTCACACGGATTCCAAGCCTTACGCCGGCCGCCCGGATTATTCCAACTGGGAGCTGTCGACGGATCGGGCCAACGCCGCGCGGCGATTGATGCAGAGCAGCGGCCTGCGAGAGGGGCAGATCATTCAAGTTCGGGGCTTCGCCGACCAGAACCCGCGCGACCGCGACGACCCCGAAGCGGCTTCCAATCGTCGTGTGTCTATCATCGTGCGCTACCAAGATATTCCCGTGAAGCCGGATGACTCCGCACCATCCCCGGAAGCCGAGACCAAGGAACCCAAGAGCGCCGAGAAAAAGCGGTAATCCGAAGTACATTTAAACGCTTTTTTTATTTTAATTTCACGTTGCTAATATATATCGTCATCCGGTGGACCACCTTCACTCTAGTACCCGTTCATCTCGCCAGTGGGTCCTCGTTTCTTGACGAGGCAATCTTTTGGACAAGTTGAGCCCCTTTAGGCAACCCTTAGCGTAACTTTATGCCTTCTTAATGGCTGCGGTCATATAGTGGGGGATCTCAAGTCAGCGTCCCGCCCTCCGCGTTGAGGTCACTGCGCCGTAGCAAACGCGAAAAACAAACAACTGAAGAACGGAGAATACGTGTGTCCATGGCCTGGAAACCTGCTTATTTGAATTTACATTCTCTTGGAAGGGCGATCCTAGCGTTATTTACGATTGCCGTAATAAACCTGCCGCTGGATCTGAACGCCCAGTCCACGTTCGGTAGTGTGCGTGGGACAATCGTGGATGCGAGCGGCGCCGGAATTGCGGCGGCCCAAGTAACCTTGCACAGCCTCGACGAGAACACCAACCTGACGGCAGTCAGCGACGAGCGTGGCAATTTCCTGTTCGAGAACCTCAAGCCTGGACACTATTCGCTCGCCGCACTTAAGGATGGTTTTGCGCGGGCGGTGGTCAACCAAATGGAATTGGCCGCCCGCCAAGACCTCAGGGTCGATGTCAGCTTGACCGTGGCGACTCAGACTCAATCCGTCGAAGTC
>JASHRP010000825.1 GCA_030037375.1 Bryobacteraceae bacterium
GCTGCCCCAAGTGAACGGAGGGGACGGCGGATTCCGGAACCGGCAGCGCTAGGCGCAGCAGGCCGTTTTCCGAGAGCCGGACCACCGGCATCGCTTGCGTCTGGGACGCGGTCCCGGCCTGGATCAACGAACCCTCGTTCGCGTAGCGTTTGGTAACGACGCCGGCGAACGGAGCCGTGATTACGGCGTATTGGTAAAGCGTCTTGAATCGCGCTTGCTCGGCCTGCGAGACGCGAATGCGCTGCTCGCAGGCGCTGATCTGGGATTTTGCCCCGGAGACCTGCGCCTCGGCGACCAGGTCGCGCGAGTGCGCCTCATCCACGTCCTGCTGTGGAACCAACCCGGGCTCGCGCTTGGAAACGTCGAGGATGCGCGAGTAAGAAAGGTGCGCCATGTCATGCGCGGATTGCGCGCGCTGCAGGTCATCGCGCGCGGCGGCCAGTTCGGCATTGGCTTCTTCGAGCGACGCCGCGGCGCGAGTCAAATCGTCCTGCATTTCCGGCACTCCCAACGTCGCCAGAAGCTGGCCCTCCTTCACCCGATCCCCAATGTCGACCTTGATTCCGCGGATATAGCCGGAGACCTTGGCCATCACGTCGATCTCCTGGAACGGCTCGAACTCCGCGGTCAAAACCAGGCTGCTCGAAAGATCCGCGCGGGAGGCCTTGGCAACGGCGACAACCGGCGGGTCGCCGGCCGTTTGCGGCGGCGAATCGGCCACGGCCACGCTATGCGAGCAACCGCACGAAAAGGACGCCAAAACCGCAACTCCGATTGCAACAAGCTTCCCGGATCGTGTCATCGCAATACCCCCATTGCATAATCAAGCGCCGCGCGGCGGCTGAGATACTCATACTTCGCGGTCGCCGCGACGATCTCCGCCGAAGTCTGATTTAGTTGTGCTTGGCTCAACTCAACGATGCTGCCCAGGGCCGCGTCGTAGCGGGCCTGCGCAAGCCGCACCGCTTCGGTGGCCTCCGTCACCATTCGCGCGGTGACGTCCAGGCGCTGGAATGCGTCATTGGCATCGAGCCACGCCACTTGAACATCGCGAGCGACCTGGAGGGAAAGAGTCTGTACATCCTTCTCTGCCGCCGAGGCGCGCGATTCGGCCTCTTCCCGGCGAGCCTTGAACAGGCCTCCATTCAGGATCGGGATGTTCACATTCACTCCGGCCGCGCTGTAGGTTTCCGCTAGCCGGTCATCCCGAAGGGGAGTGACGCCGGCGACAGCGGCCGCCGTTATGGTGGGATTCCGAAGCTCCTTCTCGGCTTCGGCCGTTCGTTCTAGCGATTGCTGGGTCAGCTTCAAGGCCGCCAGGTCCGGGCGCTCCTGAGTCGCCTCCGCGATCAAGGCGTCGACGTTCGGATTGAGTTCGGCTGGCAGCGCGGTGTCCGTCAGAGTGAACGGTTGATCGCGGTCATTGCCCATGGCGGCTGACAAACGGGCGTGGTTGGCCTTCGCATCATCCTGCGCCCGGACCAGATCCAGCTCCGCTTGAGAAACGTTAACTTGGGCGAAGCTCACATCCAGCGTTGAACGCAACGAGCTCTGGGCCAGGGCCGTGATCTGGCGCAGCGTGACGCGGCGCAGGTCGACGGTAGCCTGCGCAACCTTCAACACCGCCTCCGAGGCGAGCGCGTTATAGTAGGCCACCGTCACATCAACCAGCACCTGCGCGCGAGTTTCGATGACATTCTGGTCCGTTGCGGCGCTGCGCAACTTTGCGCTAGCCTCCAGGCTTTTCGTGCGGCCGAAATCGGTCAGTAACTGGCTCGCGACTAACCCGGAAGCAACCCGATTGAAGATGCTTGAAGTGGTAACAGCGCCGGCGGTTAGAGTGGAGTCGTGCTCCGGCGTCCCGACCCCGGTTGTGTTGGAGGAAAGCGCGGGGTAGTAAGCCGAGCGCACTTCGTTGACAACCGATTTGCTGGCTTGCGCCGCAAGAGCGGCGGAGGCTACGCGCGGATGGTTTTTCACCGCGATCTGCTGCGCTTCGGCCAGGGAGATGACCGGCGAAGCTGTTGGGGTTTGGGCGCGCAAAGCTCCGGCCAGGGCGAACAGAAGGGCCGCGCGCTTCATCGCTCCCGGTTACCCTCGGCAACGGCGGCTTTGAGCACGATGGTGTCATGCGCTTCGATCACGCCGTCGGTCAAAAGATTCTCCAGCAGCGGCAGGAATCGCCCGATCTTCGCTTCCGTTTCGATAAACTCGATTCGGATTGGCATATGCCGGTCCGCGTCAATGCCGCCGCCAGGCGTGTGCATCCGGTGGTGCGAGCCGAAGCCAGCTTCGGGCCGGGAAACGGTGGCTCCGGCGACGCCATGCTCAAACAGAAGCGACAGGATTTCCTGGCTCAGGAAATCGCGATGGGAAACAGTGTCCGCGTTCAGGTGAATGGTGACCTTCTTGGCGGGACCGGCGGCGAGCACGCGTATCGTTTCCTCTGACGGTACATCCAACTTATAGCGTTGAACCGCATGAGGAACCACTGAAGACTTTCTGAAGTTATCCTTACGGCTTCGTCAGAAAAACGTCAGAAAGTCTTCAGTAGGCGGATGAGGCGTATTGACTTATAAGGAGGTAAGCAGCATACATGCGGATCTTGGTAGTGGAGGACGAGCTGAAACTGGCCCACGCGCTCAAGGACGGACTTCAGGGGGAGCAGCACCAAGTGACGCTCGCTCGCACGGGCGAGGAAGGATTCTACCTGGTCGAGACCCAGCCTTTCGAACTGGTCCTTCTGGACGTCATGCTTCCCGGCCGCGGCGGTATCGAAATTCTCAAAAGCATGCGCCAGCACGGTATGAAGACGCCGGTTCTGATGCTGACCGCGCGCGACACGATTGAAGATCGGGTGTTGGGTCTCGATAGCGGCGCCGACGATTACCTGGTCAAACCCTTTGCCTTCCCGGAGTTGGTGGCGCGGGTGCGCGCTCTCTCGCGGCGCGGCGCCGTGGATACGAGCTCGCGGCTGCGCGTGGCCGATCTTGAAATGGATGTGGTCGGCCGCCTGGCGATGCGCAATGGGCACTCCCTCGATTTGACACCCCGCGAGTTCGATCTTCTGGAATACCTGGTCCGGCACCAGGGCCACGTGGTTTCCCGCGAAATGCTGGCGCGGGATGTGTGGAAGGAGCCGGGCAGGCACACGCCGCTCGATAACGTGATCGACGTTCACGTGGCGCGGCTGCGCGGCAAAGTCGATGAGAAGTTCGAAAAGAAACTGGTTCAGACGGTGCGGGGCGTCGGCTTCATCGTCCGCGAAGATCGGCCGTGAGGACCAACCAGTGAACCGTTTCCGGCCCAGCCACATTCGCACGCGGCTTACGCTGTGGTATGTCTCGCTGCTGGCCGGATTATTGTTGTTGTACGGCGCGGGCACCCTGGCGCTGCTGCTGCGCAACCTGAATAAGGAACTGGCTGCGCATACCGTCGAGGATCTGGAGACGCTCGAAGGCCTGCTGTATTTCGATTCTCAGGGCCAGTTGAAGCTGCGCGAGGATTATCATAACCATCCTGAGTCGAAGCACGTTCAGGAGCGGCTGCTGGAGGTTCGTTCGCCGGATGGCGCGCTGCTGTACCGCAATGACCGTCTGGGCAGTCGCGCCCTGGGTGGAGCGCCGTTTCGCGGCGAGGGCGAAGGCACGTATTCCCAGCGCTCGGTTCGCCTCTCTGATGGTACGCGCGTGCAGTTGGCCAGCCGCCGCCATGTAATCGACGGTAGGCCAGTGCTGATTCGTCTGGCCTATAGCCAGGTCCTGGTGTGGCGCGCGTTGGACGAAATGCTGATCGCGCAGAGCGCGGGATTGATTCTGGCGCTCGGCTTGGCGGGCTTGGGCGGATATGCTTTGGCGCGCCGTGCCCTGGCGCCTCTGGACGAAATGGCCGGACAAGCGGAGCGGATCACATCCGAGAACCTCCATGAACGCCTGCCAACCGAATCGGTAGACGATGAACTCGGCCACATGGCCCGGGTCTTTAATTGCACCCTGACGCGACTGGAACAATCCTTCGAGCAGCTTCGCCGTTTTACCTCCGATGCCTCGCATGAACTGCGGACACCTTTAACGCTAATTCGTAGCGTCGGCGAAGTTGGGCTGCAGAAGGGGAGGACTGCCGAGGAGTACCGCGAAATCGTAGGGAGCATGCTTGAAGAGGTCAACCGGCTCACGCGGCTGCTCGACAGTCTGCTGACCATTTCGCGAGCCGATGCCGGGCAAATCTCGCTTCGGCCGGCGCTGATCCGCATGCCAGACCTGGCGCGCGAATGCGCCGGGCTGTTCGAAGCTTTGGCGGAAGAGAAGGGCGTGTGTCTGAGCGTCGAAGCGGCTTCCTCCGCTAACATTCAGGGCGATCCCATCTTGCTGCGGCAAGCGGTCGTGAATATCCTACACAACGCTCTCAAGTATTCGTCATCCGGCGGAGTTGTGGTCCTGCGATCCGTGGATCTTGCGTCCGGCTGCGCGATTGAAGTCGAAGACGACGGTCCGGGTATACCCGAAGAGCATCGCGAGCGAATCTTCGACCGTTTCTATCGCCTGGACGAAGGGCGCTCACGTGGCGCTGGCGGAGCGGGCCTTGGCCTGTCAATCGCAAAATGGACCGTTCAAGCGCACGGAGGCCGGATTGACTTGCGCCCCGCGCCGGGCGGCGGCTGCATTTTTCGAATTACTCTACCGGCTGCCGGCTGTGCGCCGAACCGCGCGCTCAGAACGGACCTGGAGCCCGTTTTGAGCGGCCGAGGCAGAGTATGATTGCCCTGACGCGGAAGTGCCGCTACGCCTTGCGGGCGCTCTTTTACTTGGCCGGAGAG
>JASHRP010000826.1 GCA_030037375.1 Bryobacteraceae bacterium
GAGGGTCGACAACGCGGATTGCCACCAAGGCCGGATGGACCACCGGCTCTTGAGCGCACCAATGGAAGCAAACACCACTCCGGCGGCTCCCGCGGCGATCCAGAACGATCCGCTCAAGGCCGCGATAAACGGAATCAGCGGCACGATTCCGCAGATCAGGAAAGCGGAAAATGTGGCCGCAGCGGCTCGCCACGGCGAGCGAACCGCGATGGGCAGCCCGTATTCGTCGCGAACCATGATCCGCACCCAGCGATCCCGATCCGCAGTGATTGAGGCGGCTGCACTCTCGATTAAATCCGTATGAATGCCAATGCGCCGCAGGATTTCCCGGACCTCCTCACGTTCGCCGTCCGGAAACGCTTCGATGTGGCGCCGTTCCACGGACTCGGCATGCCGAAACTCATCGCGCTCCGCGCTGGTGGCAAGATAGTTTCCCGCGGCCATCGCGAAGCCGTCGGCGATCAGGCTGGCGCCGCCGAGAATCGAAATGATGCCCGGCGCGAGATGGGCTCCGGCAACGCCCGATACGATCGCGAAGGTGCTGATCACTCCATCGATTCCGCCGTAGACAAGGTCCCGAAGATAGCTCTGGGGCGGCTCCGTGGATAACCGGTCGCGGATCGCTTCGGCGGTGTGTTCGTGCTCTACGGCGGCATGCGCGTCGAGCATGCTGTCAGCGCTTTGCCGGTTCATCATGAATCACAGCGCTCAATTGCTTAGCCGATGGAATTTGTGCGGCGTCCCAGCCGCCGCCCAAAGCCTTGATCAACTGAATGCTCGCCACCATTCGCTGAGCTCGAAAATTCACCGCGGTTTGCTGATCGTTCAACACGGCGGACTGCGCGGCGATTACGTTGAGGTATGGATCGAGGCCGGAGTTGTAGCGAACCTCGGCTTCCTCCAGATTGCGTCCCGCCGACGCGATCGCGGAATCTTGTTGCTCGATCGTCTCCGTGAGAACGCGCAACGCGGCCAAGTTGTCTTCCACTTGCTGGAATGCCGTCAGCACGGTTTGGCGGTAGTTCGCCACGGTTTGGTCGTATGCTGCCTGCGACTGTTGCACCGCGGCCTTACGAGCTCCGCCGTCAAAAATCGTCTGGGCGAGCGCCGGCCCAACCGACCACACACGGCTTGGCCATTCGAACCACTTGAGGAACGAAACGCCGCCGAGTCCGGCGGAACCGCTCAGCGTGAGGTTGGGGAAGAAGGCCGTTTTGGCGATGCCGATCTGAGCGTTCGCCTGCGCGACCGCGCGTTCGGCCCCGGCGATATCCGGCCGCCGCTCCAGGAGTTGCGACGGAACACCCGGCGGAATCTCCGGAACGCCGGCTTCGAATTCCTTCGGCGCAAGCGCGAAAGTCGAAGCGGGCTCGCCGTCCAGAAGCGCGATTGCGTGCTCATATTGCGCCCGCAGAACTCCCAAGTTTGTATCCTGCGCCTGCGCGGCGCGGAGTTGCGCTTCGGCTTGCGCGACGGCTTCGTCGTTCGCCAACCCGGAGGCGTACAAGGTGCGCGTCAAGTCGAGCGCATCGAGATCGATCTTCACCGTGGCATCCAACAATTGCTTCAATGCGTCTTGCGCCCGAAGCTGATAGTAGTCCGAGGCCAGTTCGGCTTGCTCCGACAGGCGCACGCTTTCAAGATCGGCGACGCTTGCTTGCGCGCCGAAGGTTGCGGAGTCCACCGTCTTGCGAACGCGTCCCCACAGGTCCGGTTCCCAGGACGCCTCAAGAGGAAGAACGTAGCTTGTGTAGGTCACGCCAACGCTCTGGCCGAAGGCGCTGGAGATGCGATTGTTGGCGATTGCCGGATTCGCTGTCAGCGTCGGGAAGTATTGCGCTCTAGCTTCGCGAACCATCGCTTTGGCGGCTTGGACGTTGGCGGCCGCAGCGGCGACGTTTTGGTTCGACTGGTTCAATTTCTCTTCCAGCAGATCCAGATCGTGGTCGTGAAACGCCGCCCACCAAGCGCCACGCGAAGCATCGTCGCGGGGTTCCGCGGCTTTCCAGTCGTTGCCCGCATCGGCTGTCTCTTTATACGAGATCGGCACCGGGGCCGATGGTTTTACGTACTTCGGCCCAATGCTGCATCCGGCTAGCAGCGTAGCGGCGATTCCAAGAATTACTAAATATGTTCGCCTGGCCATAAATCACCCGCCGATATAAATGTCGACCAAGAGTCCGGGGTACAGCGTCACGTCCTTGGGACGATCCAGCCGGAAGATGATCGGCAAAACGCGAACGTCCACGCGCTCCAGCCGTTGATCCGACAGCTCGATCTTGGGTGAGACGAAGGGCTGCATTCGCACATACTTCAGCGGGATCTTCACGCTGGAGCCGCGAACGGACATCTGCGCCTGCATTTTCGCAGGATCGGGCAGGCGCGGCACCAGGATTTCGTCCACGTAGCAGCGAACGTTCAGTCGCGCATGCGGCGAGCCCAGAACCAATACGGGCGTCATCGCCTGGGTGTAAGTGTCGTAAGATCCCTGCGTGGAGACAAAGCTTCCCACTGTGGGATTGATCGCCAGGACGACCCCATCCTCGGGCGCGCGAAGCGTGTACTTCGCTAGCAGAGCGCTCGCGGAGAGGTAGGATTTGGTCAGCGCGTCATACTGCTTTCTCTGATTTTCGATGTCATAGCTCCACGCGCCGGCCTTAGTCAGGTCGCGCTGCTTGCGAGCTACCTCGAGATTCGCCTGCGCGGTGGCGAAGGCATTGGCCGCGGTGTCCAACGCGTCCTTGCTGATGGAACGGGGATTCAGCGAATACGCCGCCTGTTGTTTGTCGAGCTCATCCCGCGCGGTCTTGAGCCCCGCTTCCGCGGCGGCGACTTGCGATTCCGCGACGTCAAGGTTCTCTTTTCTCGGTTGCGCCTTCAACTCATCCAAGAGCGTTGAAGCCGCCTGGGCTTGCGATTGAAGCTGTTCGGTTGCGGCGCGTTGGATGGAGTCGTCGAGCAGCGCCAGCACGTCGCCTTTCTTCACCGCCTGCCCTTCGGAGACCAGAATTTTCGTGATTGTGCCCGGAACCTCCGGATATACGTTGATGTTCTCGCCGCTCGTTTGCTCGCTTTCGACAATGCCCTCCGCGTAGATGCCGTTGGGATATGGATTGGTGGCGGGATTGAACGCAGGCGGGAGGGTCGGTTCGGTGATGCCCGATAGATACGCGACCGTGCACGCGGCCAAGAATCCGATGATTGACAACGTGAATACGATCTTTCTCATGCTGCTTCTCCCATCTCGATACCCGTCAGCCGCCCGTCTTCCATCTTCAAAATCCGCGAGGCGAGGCTATAGATGCGGCTGTCGTGGGTAACGATCAAAATGCAGCGCTTATCATTGAGAACATTTTGTTTGACAAAGCTGACGATGGCGTGACCGGTGTCTCCGTCCAGCGATGCGGTCGGTTCGTCCATGATCAGGATGTCCGGCTGACCGGCGATGGCGCGAGCGATTGCGACGCGCTGCTGCTCGCCTCCGCTTAACTTCACCGGCGGAAGGTCAGCCCGGCCCTTTAGGCCGACGATTTCCAAATATTTCTTGGCTTGCTCGATCGCTCCGTTCCAGTTCTTGCGCTTGAGGATTAGCGGAATGGCCACGTTTTCGGCGGTGGTCAGCCGCGGGAACAGGTGATAGTCCTGAAATACGAATCCGATTCTCTGCAAGCGGAACTCGGCGAGCTTGTCGCTCGATAGGGACCAGATGTCGTCGCCTTCCACCGAGACTTGTCCGGCATCCGGTTTCAAAATCCCGGAGAGCACGCTCAGCAGCGTGGTCTTACCGCTGCCGGAGGGTCCGACGATGTACAACATCTCTCCGAAATACGCGTCGAGACTTACGCCGCGCAGCGCCTGCGTGCGGGCCTCGCCCTGCCCGAACCACTTCACGATTCCTTTCGCGCTGATCGCTGCCGTTGCCATGTCATCCCCGGAAAATATCGAACGGTTCGATTTGCAGAACCTTACGCACGCCGAAGTATCCCGATACTGCCGCGATCACCACCACCATGATGAACGCGAGTCCAAGGTTCCAAAACGTGATCATTGCGGCGTAGTCCGGGAGCTTCATCTTGGCGAGCGCGATCGTGGCCGCGCAAAGCCCGACTCCGAGCCCGTAACCCGTGAGAGCCGTAAAGCTCGCCTGGAACACGATCGTGGCGATCAGTTCGCGGCTCTTTGTGCCAATCGCCTTCAGCGCGCCGAACTTTTCCAGGTTCTCCAGCACAAAGGTGTAAAAGGTCTGACCGGAGATGGAAAGTCCGACGATAAAGCTCATCGCGGTCATGATGAGGAGGTTCATGCCAAGACCGGTCTGGAACATATAGAAGTCCGATATCTTGCTCATGAATTCCGTCTTGGTCAGCGCCAGGTAACCGAGCGCTTCCGCCTGCCGCTTGATGTTTGGGATATCTGACGGGCTTTTCGGTTCCACCAAGACGTAAGAAATGGTGAAGCGCGGATTGGGTATGTACTGAAGCGCCCGCTCATACGTCGTGTACAGCGTGGGAACGCCGAACAGCCCGCTGCTGGCAACCTTGGCGATGCCCACGATGACGCCGCGATGATCGTTCAGTTCGAATTCCGTGCCGAGGCCCGGATTGTTTAGCTTCGGAAATTCCGGATCCTTGACCACGATGAACCCGTTTTCTCCGTAAATGTCCTCGATCTTACCCTCGATCAATTTTGGGCGTCCGAACAGGCTGGTATCGTCCAAACCGACCACGGTCACGGACTGATAGAAACCGTCGGCGCGCTTCACCAGCGCGCCGCCGGAGTAGACCGGAACGGCGTAGTCGACCCCTTGCATGCTGCGCACGGCATCCAGCACGTAGTCCGGCATGCCGATGGTGTTCGCCACGGTTTGGACCGACGGGTCCATGATCCAAACCGAAGCGCCCAGGTTGATCACCGTCGCGGATGCCCGGTTCAGAACGCCCGCAAACAAGGAGGTCATGGCGATCATCAGGAACACCGCGAACGTGATCCCCACTAGCAGCGCGGTGAACTTGGCCTTATCGTTGACCAGCAGCTTGTAGGCGAGCTTTAGAATCCCTGTCATTGCCCGCTCCCGGAGACGCTCCCTTCAGCTTTGGGCGCGGGAACCAAAGTCTTGGCGGGCGCCATAATGTCGACGTCCATCTGATCGCTCCTCACATCGATCGCCTGCAACCCAGGGCCGTGCTCTCCCGGCATGGCGAGAAACTCCATCATGTATTGATTGCCCAAGTGATCCCACAGATCGCCCAGAAACGGGGCGAGAGACGGCAGGGGGCCGAACCCTACCAGGTACGCCTCGCCGCCGGTCTCGGTGGCGATATGAGCCAACTGCACCTGGCCGGCGTAGATTTGGGAGGGGTCGGTTGTCAGATAGTCCGCGCTGGGATGATAGAACGCGAACACCACGATCCCCGCGCGTTGGGCCGCTTCGATTGCTGCATCGGCCGTGGGGTCCAGAAGCTCTTTGGTCGCGGTTGGATCGATTCCATTCGAAATCATGATCACTACGTGCCGCGATCCGTCCGGCTTCCATCCTTCGATCAGTTGGCGCAGAGCCACAAACGGATTGGAGGGCTTGTTGCCCTCTGGAGTATTGAGCGCTTTCGCGGCTTTCTCGCGATCCGGGATGGGATCCTGCGCGATCTCCAACTGTCCCTCCCGAATGTAAGCGACGCCCACGGTCGTGTTCTCGGATTGCGAAGTAATGAACCGGTGCAATTCGCTAAATTGCTTGTTGGCTTCGCAGCTCGAGCAGTTGTCGACCAGGAAGAATAGTTCCAGCGGCGTCCCGGAGAGCGGCGTCACCTTAGTGACGGTCAGCGGTTCAAAGTCCTGGGTCACGATCAACTCGCCCGGCATGAGATCGCGGGCCTCATGACTGTAGAAGTGGCCGGCCGTAATGACCATGCGGGCAGGCACAGTCGGCGTTGCCGTTTGAGCTAGTGCAAAAAACGGAACAGCCAAGACTGCGGATGCGATTGTTGCGATTCGATTCATAGCGTCCTCCCAAAGCCTCACATTCGGAAGTCGCATTCTTGCGGCCAACCTCCGAGACTTGTTCAACTGCATGAATCGTCAGGGACTATCGCGAATTCCCGGCCACGCTCGTTGCGATGGTTGGGCGATTTCACCCAGCGCCGCTAGCCGAGTGGTAGGTCAGCGCCAATCTTGTAAGTATGCCTGGTGCTACAATTGGTTTTCCGCCCGAGTGGTTTTTCAACAGTGCATTACCCTTACCTTCGTACTTCCTGTCTCCTGCTAGCCGCGTGTTCCGGGCTCTATGCCGCGAGTACTCCGGCTCCGATGGTTTCTACTCCGATCGTGGTCGGCTTTCTCGGCGGCTTCGTCGGCCATGAGAACGCGATCCACTATGAGGTTCAGCTCGCGCAGCATCTCAGCAGCGACGTTTCATCGGCTGCGTTGCGCGTACTGACCTTTGAGAATCGCCACGGCGAACAAGCGCGGCAGCAGATCATGCGCCTGCTCGACGCGAATGGCGACGGCAATCTCTCCGCGGACGAAAAGAGCCACGCGCGCATCGCGATTTACGGCCATAGCTGGGGCGCTTCGGAAACCGTCACGTTGGCGCGAGAGCTGGCGCGCGATCAGATCCCGGTGCTGCTCACGGTTCAGGTGGACAGCGTGCGAAAGCCCGGCCAGGACGATACCTGGATTCCGGCGAATGTCCTGCAGGCGGTGAACTTCTTCCAGCTCGATGGGCTGCTGCATGGACGCTCCGAGATCCGCGCGGCGGACGCGTCCCGCACCGAGATTCTCGGCAATTTCCAGGAGGGCTACAAGAGCAAGCCTGTGAGTCTTCAGGGGTATCCGTGGTATGCGCGGCTATTCATGAAGCCGCACATCGAGATCGAATCCGACCCGGTGGTTTGGAAAAAAGTGGAAGCGCTGATTCGCTCGAAGCTTCTTAACTAGCAGCCCGCAAAACGGACCGCGCGGGGCAGCTTATTCGCACGATCGGGTCGCCCGCGCGCCCTTTGCGGGCTGCTAAGCAGGGGTAGGGCTCGGCAAGCCAGACTAAACGAGCAGCGTGGCCACGTCCACCGAAGAACGTGTCCCTTCAATCACCACGATCCCGCTATCGGTGACGAAATACCTCTCGCGGTCGCGCTGGAGATCGAATCCGATCTCTGCATCTTCCGGAATGCGCACATTCTTATCCAGGATCGCGCGCCGTACCCGCGCGCGGCGGCCGATATCGCAATTGTCGAAGATCACGGAGTCTTCCACCACGGCTCCCGAATGCACGCGCACGTGCCGTCCCAGCACGGAGCCGCGCACCATGCCGCCGGATAGAATCGCCCCCCCCGCGACGATCGAATCGAGCGCCTGGCCGCGACGGCCCTGATCGTCGAAAATGAACTTCGCTGGAGGATCGGAATAACCGGCGGTGCGCAGCGGCCACTGGCGATTGTACAGGTTCAACGCCGGGCTGACGGCCCGCAAATCCATGCTGGCATCGTAGTACGCGTCGATGGTTCCCACATCGCGCCAATACGGCAACTGCATCGGCGGATCGCCGGGGATGCGATTGGTCTGAAAATCGTAGGCGAACATCGGCGCGCGGCCGACCAGCGAAGGGAGGATATCGCGGCCAAAATCGTGGGAACTCGATGGATTCTGCGCGTCGGCGTAAAGCTCCCTCACCAGCAGGTTAGTGGAGAAAACGTAATTCCCCATGGACGCGTAAACCTGCGTTGCATCGCCGGGCATCGTCGGAGCATCCGGGCGCTTCTCGTGAAATCCCATGATGGAGCCGTCCGGCGCCGTCTCGATAACGCCGAATTCGGCGGCCTGATTCTGCGGCACGGGAATGGCGGCGATCGTCGCCTGGGAGCGCTTGTGCATGTGGAATTCGATCATTTCGCGGATGTTCATGCGGTAGATGTGGTCCGCGCCGAAGATCACCACGAAATGCGGATCGGCCTGCTCGATCAGATTGATGTTCTGGTAGATCGCGTCGGCGGTGCCGCGATACCAATCCTCCTGGGGAGATCGCATCTGCGCGGGCACGGGAATGATGAAATGTTCCCTCAGGAGGCCCGTGACTTCCCATCCGTCGCGCAGGTGCTGGAGCAGACTCTGGCTTTTGAACTGAAGCAGTACGTAGATCGAATACAGGCCGGAGTTGATCAGGTTGCTGAGCACGAAATCGACGATGCGGTAGCGCCCGCCGAAGGGCACCGCCGGTTTGGCTCGTTCTTTGGTCAATGGAGAAAGCCGCGTTCCCTTACCGCCCGCCAGCACGAAAGCAAGCACCCTAACCTGCATGGGCCTTATTCTCCCAGAGCGACGCAACTCCTTGCAATCCAGCATTTTCACGGGATAATGAAGCCACGCCCGCGGCGAAAATCAAGGATGGATCGAAGCGAAATACTGGCGCTGCTGCGCGAAAGGATTGTGCGCTATGCGGCATCCCATTTACAGGGGAGCGCCGACTTGGCTCAGGATGTGGCGCAGGAGGTGCTCCTGGTGCTGCACGAGAAATATGCGGAGCTGAATCGCGTGGAAGATCTTCTGCCAGTGTCGCTCGAAATCGCGCGCTTGAAGCTGTGGTCGGCGCGGCGCAAGATTGCGCGCAGGGGCGAGGATCGCGCGGCGAATGTCGACGAACTCCCGCTGGCGAGCCTCGAGCTCGACCCATACGAACAAGCCGCCCGGCGCGAGACCTTGAGCCGGCTCGAATCCGCGCTGGCGCAGTTGGGCGAGCGCTGCCGCGAGCTATACCGGTTGAAACTCGAAGGTTACAGCTTCCCCGAGATACAAGCGCGGCTCAAAGTGAGCACCCTGAACACGCTCTATACTTGGGATTTCCGTTGCCGCAAGCAATTGCTGGGCAAGCTCGCGGATTTGGAGAACTTTAAGTGACGCGCGACCAAATTCGCGGCTTGATCGGAGCGTACGCCACCGGCTCGCTAAGCGAGGAAGAGCGTGGAATTTTGTTCCACGCGGCTTTGGAAGATCAGGAAATATTCAACGAGCTCGCGCGGGAGCAGGCGTTGAAGGACGCGATCGAGCAGCCGGGCGGGCGCGAGAGATTATTGCGCGCGCTCGCGCCGAAGCCGACAGTCGCGCCCAAAGCGTGGTGGAAACCGATGTGGGTGTGGGCCGCGGCGGCAGCGGCCGCGGTCGCGTTGATTTCGGGAATTGTCGTTCTGCGTTCGCCGCAGCAGCCCTTGCAGATCGCGAAGATCGAATCGCCACCCCCTCCAGCGCCGCAAGTTCAGCCGGGACCGGCGCCGGTTGCGCCTCCACCGGCGCCCAAGAAAATTCCGCTCAAAGCTGCGGCGCCACCGCCGGAAGTCGCGGCGCAGCCTCCCGAGCAGCAGCAGGCTGGAGCCGTCCCGAAGCAAGCGCTGGCTGCGGCCCCTCCGCCGGTCCCAGCCCCAGCGGCTCCAAGGGTAGGAACGGGGCCGGCTCCCGCTGGCGCACCGGCAGCGGTGGCTCAGGGGACGGTCGCGGGAATCGCGGGCGCGGGCGGCGTGGGCGGCGGCGGCGGAGGCGCGGGTCCAAGAGCGCTCGCCGCGCCGATGGCCGCGCGCCCGGCCGTTCCGCAGCGCTTCGCCTTCGACTATAGCGTCACGCCTGAGAACGCGTTGCATCTGACCCTGCGCGGCAATGGATTCCTCACCGTCGAGGCGAACAACGGTAAGGACGTCGTTTCACTGGTGACAAACCGTTCCGTTTCTCCGGGAATGTCCGTCGATGTCCCGTTTCCGGCGGAAGCGGTCACGGTCACCGCGATCCTCTCCGCGCGGCCGATGTCCTTGGACCGGAGTCTCATCAGCGGGGTCGATCCGCCTTCCGGCACGAAAACGGACCCGAATCCGTCGCCGGACTCTCTGCTTGTCGCGATGATTCCGCTGAAGCCTTAGCGTCCGGCCGAGGCCTTCAGCGCTTCCTTCACCGTGACATCGGCGACGCGCGCGCTGAACCAATTAGGATAGACCGGCGCTGGCGCGGTCATTTCGTCCAATTGAGTCAGTTCCTCCGCGCTAAGCTGCACGTTCACCGCCGCCAGATTATCTTCAAGCTGCGATATCTTGTTCGCGCCAATCAAAATCGAGCAGACCGCGCGCTTCGAAAGCAGCCAAGCCAGAGAGATCTGCGCGGGCGATGCGCCGTGCGCGCTCGCCATGGCTCGTGTCTTGTCTAGCAACTGGTGCGCTTTCTCCCGGTCGTATGGCAGCATGTCGAAGCCGGTGAGACGGCCGCCGTCGCCCTTGGGATTTTCGCGCGTATACTTGCCGCTCAGGAACCCGCCCGCCAGCGGACTCCACACCAGGATGCCGATGCCCGCGTGCTCGACGAAGGGAACCACATCGTGTTCCACATCTCGGCCGACCAGCGAATAATACATCTCTGCCGCACGGAAACGGGCGAAATTGTTTTTGTCTTGAATCCCGACGGC
>JASHRP010000827.1 GCA_030037375.1 Bryobacteraceae bacterium
CGTACAAGCTAAAGTGTGTAGAGTTCTCATGGCCCTCAAGGCGTTGAGCCTTTACAGCGGTTGTCTGCTCCTGATAGCCCTCACGGGATGCGCTCGCTCCCAGCCCGCCCCGAGCGAGCATACCATCGGGGATAAGGTTCTGCTGGCGCCGTTGACGTATGTGGTCGTCGAAAGCGACTGGTACACGCAGTTGGGCGACGCCTTTAAGGTTCGCTCGCCCGAGCAGCGGTTCATGGAGGTCACGCTGTCGGTCACCAACGGCGGCGGAAGCGAGGTTTCCATCCCTTTGCTGACGCTGGAAAGCTCCGGAGGGCAGACCTTTGTGGAATCGGACAATGGCGAGGGCGTGGAAAACTGGCTGGGACTGATTCGCAACATCAAACCAGGGGAGACGCAGCAGGGGAAGGTCCTCTTCGATGTCCCTCTTGCCTCTTACCGACTGCGCCTCACCGACGGTGGGGGTCCTGGGGCGGAGAAATACGAGTGGGTTTCCGTTCCCCTGCGCATCGATGTAGATACCGGAGTCTCCGCGCCCAGCCCTGCGAACGCCGTCAAATAGCCGCGTCCGCAAGTTTCCATGCGAACCTGCCGTCATATAATTGTGGGCAAGGCTCCAAGAATCGTTCGGAGGCGCGGAGTGAGGGCTGGGTAATGCAACTCTCTTGCCCGAGGTGTGGTACTCGCGAGATTCGTGTATCGCACCGGCACACCGTGTCGGAAATCCTGCGGAGTCTCGCGGGCATCTATCTGCTCCGCTGCCGCCGCTGCAGACACCGCTGGGAAACGAGCGTCTGGTCTAGCCGCGCGTGGCGCTACGCCCACTGCCCGCGGTGCTACCGCCAGGAGCTCACCACTTGGAACCAGCAGTACTATCGCCCGACAGCCTGGATTCAGCTTTTGCTGAGAATCGGCGCGCGTCCGTACCGTTGCGCGTCGTGCCGATGCAACTTCGCGAGCTTCCGGCCGTGCAAGGAGCGGTTCAGTTGGCGGCATAGGACGCGGACGGAATCGGTCAGCCCGGAAGAAGCCGCGGAGTCACAACGCGAAGCAAGCGGCGGATGAGCCGTTCCGTCCTCGCCGTTCGGTCTAAGCCCAGGAGGTTTTGAACTCCAGAAAGTCGGAGTGGAAATCCGCCATGAATTGCTGCGGATTCTTTATCTGAAGGGCTTCCAGCAGGCTGCCGGTAAGATTCTGGTCCAGAGAGGAATCGAAAATCGAAATGGTTTGCGCGTCGGCGAGCAGCGTTGCGCCTTTTACCACCGCGCCCAATCCGAGCGGACGGGAGAACTCGCAGCTCTCATTCTGTCCGAATAGCGCGGCTTGCTGGACAGCCACGGGACAGTTCCAACGAGCGATCATCTCGGCTCCGAGTTCGAAATGCGTGAATCCGAGAGTTGCGCGCTCCCGCTCCGCCAGACTCACATCGCCGCCCGAATGGTCCAGAAGCGGCGCAACTTCCTCGGGCAGCCCGAACGCCATTACGACCAGGCCGATATCGTGCAAGAGCCCGGCCATGAAGGCCCACTCCGGATCCGTCGACTGCGCCTTTTGCACGATCTGATCGCACAGAAGCGCTGTGGCCAACGAATGGGCATTGAAACGGATCAGCAGCCAAGGCGCTTTCAGCTTTATTTTTTTTACCGACCGGATCACCGACAGCCCGAGCAGCACATTCCTGGTCTTATTCATGCCGATGCGGGCGATCGCTTGAGGCATCGATGAAACCCGGCTGCGGCCGCCATACATCGCTGAGTTTGCGATAGCTAGAATTGTGCCGGCAATGACCACGTCCTGCTCCACATTGGAGGCCAACTGCGCGACCGAGAGATCGTCGCCGCGCGCGAACAATCCCAACATGCGCTGGAGAACACCGGGAACGACCGGTAAGGCATCCGCTGCCTTTAGGGCTCGGGCCTTTAGCGATGCAGATTCGGTCGTTACCACGGCTGTCGTATCGATAATCGTCGGAACCAGCGCGCACTTTAGTGCAAGTTTTGCCGGTGCAGGTTCCATTAAATCAATCACTTAAAGAGTCGATCGCCCCTCGCGGGCTGCAATCCGAAGCCGGAGGCATGCTGAGCGGAAGGCGACGAAACTGTGCCAGACTGAACAATGGTCGAAGATCTGGACGCGATCCTGCGCGCGGCGCATTTTGCCGCGGAGAAACACGCCGGCCAGCGGCGCAAGGGGAAGGCCGGCGAACCCTATATCAACCATCTGTTGGAGGTGGCGCAATTGGTATCGTCGGCTCTCACTGAGCCGGATGCCAATTTGGTCATAGCCGCCCTGCTGCACGACACGATCGAGGACGCGGGCGTTACCAAAGAGGAACTGGCGGAGCGATTTAGCTCCGATGTGGCAAGCCTTGTCATGGAAGTAACGGATGACAAGTCTCTCCCGAAGCCGGAGAGGAAGCGGCTTCAAGTGGTGAATGCGCCGAAGAAATCGGTGCGCGCTCAATTCATTAAGCTGGCCGACAAAATATCCAATATGCGCAGTGTTCTATCCAGTCCTCCGGTGCACTGGGATGATGAACGGAAGCAGCGGTACTTCGAGTGGGCCAAAGAGGTGGTGTCGCGCTTAAGCTCGCCAAGTCCGGTGCTCATGGCCGAGTTTGAGCGAACCTACAAGCGCTTCGATGAGCTTGCGGCGCCCCGATGAGCGGCTAATTCTTCGACTTCGGCGGAACGAACCCCGGAGGCAG
>JASHRP010000092.1 GCA_030037375.1 Bryobacteraceae bacterium
TTGCTGGGATTGAACTTGGCCAAATCTTCCTTCTTGACGCAGTTCTTGCTCGTGTTGGTCATCGGCTGGCCGTTCGCCGCCGCCTGCGCCTGCTTCATCTGCGCCTCGACTCGAGCGCGAATATCGGGCGGCATTTTGGCGAGCTGATCCGCGGGAATCTGCGGCATTTGTTTCGGCGCGCCGGCCGGCATCACGCCGGTCATCTGCGTGGTAACGGTGTATTCCCACTCCCCGGTCTTGACATCCAGCGGGACAGGGTCGGCGGCCCATGCTGCGGTGCCCGCCAAAAGGGCGATCGCGAGAGAAGTTTTCATCCCTTGAGGATATACTACACGCGGCACTACTTTTGTACTGAGAATTGAAACACCGTAGTACTGTCGTAGCGTCCGCCCGGCTTCAGTGTCGTCGATGGAAAGTCGGGATGATTCGGCGAATCCGGGTAATGTTGCGTCTCCAGACAAAACGCTCCGCGCCGCTGATACGCCGTTCCACCCTTGCCGTGGAACGATCCGTCTAGAAAATTCCCGGTATAAAACTGAATCCCCGGCTGGTCGCTAAGAACCTCCAAAACGCGGCCCGACTTCGGATCCATCACGCGAGCCGCCATTTCCAGTCCCTCCGTCGAGCGGTTCAATACCCAGTTATGATCGTAGCCGCGGCCGAGCTTGATCTGCTCATCGCCGGAATTAATTCGCTCCCCAATCGCATGCGGCTGGCGAAAATCGAAAGGAGTGCCATCCACATTGCGCAGCTCTCCGGTCGGAATCAATCCCGCGTCGACCGGCGTGAAACGATCCGCGTTGATCGTGAGCATGTGATCCAGAATGTCGCCCGAAGCAGGACCCGACAAATTGAAATAAGAATGGTTGGTCAAATTGACCACCGTATCCTTATCCGTGCTCGCGGTGTAATGGATGCGGATTTCATTCGCCGACGTGAGCGTGTACGTCACCGTCACGTTGAGATTGCCCGGATAGCCTTCTTCTCCATCCTTACTCAGATAAGTAAGGTCGAGACTCTGTCCCGCCATCGTCGATCTCGGCTTCGCGGTCCACATCACCTTATCGAATCCCTTAAACCCGCCATGCAGCGAGTTTGCGCCATCGTTCTTCGCCAGCGTGTAGGTCTTGCCGTCGAGCATGAACATCGCGCCGCCGATGCGATTCCCGTAGCGCCCGATCGTCGCGCCGAAGTAGGGAGGCGCAGGCGTCTGCGTGTAGCCTTCGACCGAATCGAACCCCAGCACTATGTCAGCCAGCGCGCCATTCTTGTCGGGAACCTTGAGCGAGACCAGCGTGCCGCCATAAGGAGTGATTCGCGCTTCCATGCCCTGCGAGTTCGTGAGCGTGTAAATCTCCACCTTGTCCCCGTCCTTGTTTTTGCCGAAATCGCGCGGCCCTGTAGCGGAGCTTCCGAATGGCAGGTAAGAGCAAGACGCGCACGCCAGCGCCGCGGCCAGTGCTGAGCAGGCGCTAATTTTCGCGGCCATGCCAGTGGACGTCCCAGCCCAGATACTTCGTCGCCGCTTCATGCACCGCCGCGGCGCAGGTGCTCATGTTCGCGGCCACGTGATGCTCGAATCCGTTTTCGCAGATGTAATGCAGCAGGTTCTGCAAGCGTGGAATCTCCACCACCCCCGCTCCGCCGAATGTATTCAGAGGATCGTCGGTGAAGCGCCCTTCGCCCAGATAGCCTCGCATGCGGCCGGTGACGTCATGCGTAGAAAAGCGCGCGAAAGTCATCGGCGAAGGTCGCACCGTGCCCACGCACGTCCCGAACGTGTTCAGCTTCCCCACCGTTCCGGCGATAATTTCCTGAAAATCCATTTTGACATCTTTAAAGAAATGCTTCGGCAAATTCGAGCAATGAAAGCACACTGCTTTATCCGGATTATCGCCGTAATTATTATTCCAATCCAGCAGAGCGCTCGGCGTCTCCGACGCCAGCCGCAGAGCATGCATTCCAACCACGCCCGGAATATCCACCTCGCAAGCGCTGGAGGCAAGGCTGTTGCTCATCATGCTCATCACCGTGCACGGAACCACGCCGAAATATTCCTCCATTGACGTCCAGCATTGCACCGCGCTGATGCACAGGTCGTTCGCCTGCATCCATTCGTCCAGCACCGCGCCGAGCTTGGCCATCTTGATCAGAGACTCGCGCGGAATGCCGGCCGTCGATACGTACGCATTAATCGCATCGAATTTCGCGGTTACCGGCTTGTCAGTGTCCGTGAGCCGGTTGATGCGGCCGAAGATTTCCGAGAGATCGATCGGTTCAACCGTGATGCCGTTGGATTCGAGAATCTTTTCGCTATAGCGGACGGTATTGAACGCCGCCGGCCGCGCGCCAACCGCTCCAATCCGAAGCTTGCGCATTCCATTCGCCACCCGGCATACTGCCGCAAATCGAGTAACATCCTCGGCAAATTCCGTCGACGCCGGATCGACGGTATGAAGCTTGGTGAGCGAATAGTGAATCCCGAATTGCTGAAGGTTATTGCACGCGCTCATCTTCCCGCAGAAGCTATCGCGGCGGTCCGCGATGGTCATCTTAGAAGGAGTATCGGGGAACGCGTGGATCAGCACGGGAACATCGAGACCCGCCAGGCGCAGCGTTTCGGCGATGGTCTTTTCGTCGCCGAAGTTGGGAAGCGTGACGATGATTCCGTCAATCTTGCCTCGGTTCTCCGCAAAGAGCGCGGCGCAGGCCTTCGCATCGGCGCGCGATTCGACCGCTCCATAGCGAGTCTGCCCGGGAGTCGGGCAGATGACGGTATGGCCGAGCTTCTCAAGCGTCGCGATCATTTGCTCGCGGCCCGAAGAGACGAGATGCGCGGGAAAGAATCCGCGGTTTCCGACCAAAAGTCCGAACGTCACCGCGAGCTCCTTTGCGCCCGCCGCTTCGGCGAAAACGCGAACGTGTAAATCCCGCCGAGCACAATCAGCAGCGCGCCCCACCAAATCCCCGCATGCAAATTCGCGAGCACCACCGGGTGCGC
>JASHRP010000093.1 GCA_030037375.1 Bryobacteraceae bacterium
GGCAATCTCCTCCCGATCAACATCGTCGACGAAATCTGGTACTCGACCGAGCTTCACATGAACGTGCTCACCACGCACACCGACCCGCGCAGCGGAGAAACTGTCTACAAGCTCATTAATATCTCGCGCGCCAATCCGCCGGGGTCCCTGTTTGAATTGCCGCCCGGCTACACCGTCACAGGCCGCGGCGGCCGAGGTCCCGGCCCCGCGCCCGCGGGAACTCCCGTCGGCCGCGGCGGCAGCCGCGGACCCGCGCCCTCGAACTAACTCCTCTTCCGAATCCGTACGCCCGCTTCTGTCTCCGGCGGCAGCGCGATCACCAGCGTTCCGCCCGAGTCCGTCTGTCCCTCCGCCAGCTCTTGATCGTCGATCTCGACATCGTATGCGCTCTTTGGCGTCAGCCCCAGCACAAACGTAGCCTCGGTCGAGACTTTGAATCGGACCGTCCCGTCCGCCTCCGGCGGCGGAGCGCTCAGCAGAATCGCATCCCCCACCTGCACCGGCTTGCTCGCGCTTCCCGATCGCAGCCCTTGCAACTGCCCGTCCCGGAAGATTTGCAAATGCTCGTCGAAATACCCGATCCACGTGGCGTCTTCTTCCCAGCTTGTTCGCGCGAAAACGTGACCGCTCATGCCGCTGTGATACACCAGCGGAAGCAGCGCGTAGCTGAGGCCGGGTTGATACGGATTCGCCCAAAGGAATTCATACGTTGAACCGAGCGGATCCCGCATCGTGAACCGGTCCTGCATCAACCATCCCTGGACATACTGAACGTCCTGCTCATTCGGATCGAACGCCACCATCGCCAGCCCCGCTGCCCGCGACCACACCGCTTCCTTCGGGTCCGGGTCGCCCGCGCCCGAATAGACCGGGATCATGAAGTCATTGTCCGCGCCACGAAGCGGAGCCGGATAATGTCCCATGAGGTAGTCCACCGGCCAATCTTTGAAAAACTGCGGCGCGGATTCGCGCAAATCCACGGTAACGTTGTCGCGGATCGCATGCAGCAACTCCAGCAGCGGATACTCCTGACCGCGCGAGATTTTTTGGCCGGCTCCGCCGCGCCACCACTGCTCCACCAGAGGCTTCAAAATCGATTCGCCCTGATCCTTCAGGTGGTCCGCAATCGCGATGGCCGCCAGCGCCCGAGCCTCTTGTCCTGGCAGATCCTCGCGCGCTGGACCGATCGCCTTCTCAATCTTCGCGCTCAGCCGGTCCGCCTGCGCCGGAGTCATCGCCTTCCCGCACCAATCGAAAACCAATGCGAGCTGGCGTAAGTCTGTCGCGGAGTCGCTCAAGACCCACTCCACCGCCTTCTTTCCCGCCGCTTCATTGCCGGAAACCTGAAAATAAAGAGCCTGCGCCAAAGCCGTTTCCGGCATCGGCGCGCCCTCCGCAACCAGAGCATCGAATTGTTGCCAGCGGACCGAATCCCGCTCCCGTTCCCTCTGCAACAGGCGCAGCCTTTGCTTCGTCAAAAGCAGCCGGGGCGAGTCTGTAAATACATGAAAATCCTCATCCGCGGCCCTCCCCGCCGGAGCCAGCCATAGCGCCGCAGCCAAAGCGAGCGCCCCAATCCTCGGCCTGAGGAATTGTGTCACAGATGGCATTGTGTCACAGCGCCACACCCATTGGAACTACCGACCCGGCACACCTCGCCTTAAGTCCTGTATCTTCATGAAAATAAATCCTGCGTACCCTGGAGCGCGGCGTGCTACGTCTAGCCTGAATTGATGAAGTTTACCCTTTGAAACCTGCCCTCTGTTTGCAACGGGCCTGATCGGAAGAAGCGGGTGGCTAAAATACTAGCGTGCTTGCGGGAGCCGGTGTTTTGAGAAGTTTTCAACCGCTCCTTCTTTCGTTTGAGCGTGTTGCAACAGAGGGGTTTTTTTGGGTTCTTCTTAGAATGGATTTGTAGTCGTAACGAACTGATGATGTGCCTTCCCTGGATCCGAGGTCTCGGTCAGGGCCGGCCTGCTGGGGAACAATTTAGGACGCGGGCCCTGGTGGAGCTTAGGCTCGACTGACAGCAAGGATCTTCGCCCAACTTGGGCGAACCGCATCGGAAAAGGTAGCGACCAAAACCTCTGCGCCTCTTCCGATGCGGTTTTTTCCGCCTCACTTAGCATACCCGGTTCTTGCCCGTAGTGCTATCGAATCTGGACCGTAATGTACTAAAACATTCCGGTTAAGAACGGCCTACGAGTCCTATTGGTCCCGGCCGCGTATCGCGCGGCACAGTCAGGACATGCAGGATGTCCGGCTGATCATCCGGTTCACTCGCTACTGGATTCACTACGGCTTCATGGCGCTGGTGGCGATCTGCGCCCTGGTCGGCGCTGGTGAGGGATTGCTCGGACGCTAATCTTCTTCGGGCCGGATGTTGTAGCGCCCGCTGATCCGCCGGAGATTCTCACGAGCCGCGCGGTCCTCATACGAGTAATCGCGGGCTCTCTTGAAGTCGCCTGCGGCGATCGCCCGAGTCATGCCGCCGGTCAGCATCGCGACCCGCCTTTTCGCTTCGAATACTTCCCTCGGCAGCGAGCCTTCCCCGGCGACAGCCGGCATCGGCGTATAACCGGGCCTTCCCGCGAGCTTCGACATCCACTCAGCGCAAGCGCCCATCGCCAGTCCAGCGTACTCGGCCAGCACGAAGCGCATTAAGACCGCGGTTCCCAGCGCTCGCGCATCCCCGGCCGCCTTCTCGAAGGCCTCGAGCATCTCCGCGCCGAAGTTAGCCCGATAACTCGATGGATACAACCTCAGCAATGCCAGATAAATCGCTCTCATCGTTACACCTTGTTAGCTTTAAATCTCGTTAGCTTTAAGTCTCGCCGCCGCCGCGCGAGTCAACTGCCTCATTCGATCCACTTCGCCATGAACCTGCGCGCGGCCCATTTCCGTCAGCCGGTACGCCTGTTTTTCGCGTGACGAATCCTCCTGCTTAAACGGCTCAATCCAGGCATCATCCAGCAGCCTGCGAAGCGCGCCGTAAAGCGTCCCGGTGCTTAATCGAACCCGGCCGTTGCTCAACGACTCAATGTCCTTCATCAGCGCGTAGCCATGCCTCGGCCGGTCCGCCAAGCTGAGCAGAATCAGAAAGACGGGTTCGCTGAGCGGTTTGGCCTCTGGGATCTTAGTTCGCATCAAAACATGTCGTACAACGACATGTTACGCGACGGACGATCCTGTGTCAAGTCTCAATCCACGGGAATCGGAGTCGCGACGCAGATGCCCGCCCCGTCGAACGAGAATTGCCCTCCGATGCTCACGGTCAGATTCGATTGAATGACATTCGCCCCTGGCCCATACGACCCCGGGGTTGCGCAACGTCCGATCCCGTTCGGGGGACCAGCGGGAACCGTGAAGTTCACCTGATACAGCCCGATGAACCCCGGCGCGAGCCCCGCGTAGCTCGGCGTGACCGGCACTTGATCGGGATCGCCGGTGAACGGCTTGGCCGGCAGCGCGTTGATCGAGTAATTGAAATCTAGATAGAACTGCTCCGCCGCGGGAGCCATCTTGGCTGGCTCGCCCGTTACCGAAGCCGGGTTCGTCTGCCCCAGCCCGAACACCCACGCGGTCAGCGCTTCTCCCGCATTCGCCGGACTGGTTGCCGAGACGACGCTCCCATCCGCGTGCGTAACCACGGGCGAGCACGGCAGCCCGGTGTAATTCGGCTCCGCGCTCGCACCGAGCGCGGCGTCGCACTGCGTGATCACGTGAACTTCATCCTCAAGTGGATTCAGTTGAATCGCCGATGCGCCTTGTCCGTTTTGGCTGATGAGCAGCACAGGAGGAGTGGCAATCACCGGCTCGGCGCATGACGGACAGAACGGCAAGAGCTCATACGGAATCTGCACGGTGACCGCCGTCAACGTTCCGCAGCCGCTGATCACAATCGAGGTAACCGTGGGGCATAAAGGCTCGGAACGAATCGATTGGACCGGAGCCGCTGTTATGCCGCTCATCTGTTGAACGATCGCCGTAACGCCGGCAGAGGACGTCAGCCCCGCCACGTAGAACGTCGCGATCTGCCCCGGCGCAACGGAAACCGGAGCGGGCGACGTGTACCCGGCGGCCACAACCTGGGAGAACGATAGAGAAGCGAAAGGAAGAGAAGCGGAAAGAAGAAAAGCGAAAAGGATGCCCGTGCGCATACTGTCTCCTGACAGGACGCAGGCAACTTCAGTTTAGCTCGGTTAGTGAATCGTCCGAGTCTTCCGGTTCATGTAATCCATCAGCAGGTACTGCCCGAGCGTGTACGGCGTCGTGAAATAAGCCTTGCCGCGGCACAGCTCGGTCACCTTCTGGATGAATTGCACCAACCCGTAATCGCTCGCGAGCATGAAGGTGTTGATCAAAATTCCTTTGCGCTTGCAGCGGCTCACTTCCTCAAGCGTCCGGCTGATCACCAGCGGATCCAGCCCGAACGCGTTGCGGTAAATCCGCCCGTCGTCGAGCGTCAGCGCGCTCGGCTTGCCGTCGGTGATCATGATGATCTGCTTCATGTCCTTGCGCTCGGCTTCGAGCAGCCGCTGCGCCATGATCAGACCATCGCGAGTATTCGTATAATACGGCCCCACCTGCACTCGGGCCAGCTCCTCGATCCGCAGCTCCTCCGCCGTATCGTGGAACAGCACGCAGCGCAGCGAATCGCCCGGATACTGCGTGCGAATCAGATGCGCCAATGCCAGCGCGACTTTCTTCGCTGGCGTGAACCGGTCCTCGCCATACAAAATCATGCTGTGGCTGCAATCCAGCATCAGCACCGTCGCGCAGGAGCTTTGATATTCGCTCTGATGCACGTGCAGGTCTTCGTATTCGAGATTCAGCGGCAGAGTCACGCCCT
>JASHRP010000094.1 GCA_030037375.1 Bryobacteraceae bacterium
ATGGACGCACTCGGAAGACCCGAGCCATCGTAGGAGATTCGCTTCACGTAATATTTGGGCGGGATCTGCGCCGAGAGGAAATAGCGCTCGCCTGGATAGAGCGTCGCTTCGAACGCTCCGGCGTGGAGCATGGTTGGAGCGTCCACCCTCAGCGCTCGATTCCGCGGGGCTATGGTCAATCGGAAATTTGGCGGCAAGTCTTGAGCAGTGCCGTTTTCCATCTCCACGCCGATCTGCACGGTGACAAACGCGGCAAGATTGAGCCGGAGCGGTGACCGGGTGTGTGCATCGACGGATTGTGAAACCCAGCGGCGCTGCGGAGAGCCCTGCAGGGCGGCAAGCGTCAGCGTTCCGTCGGGAATATTCAACAGTTGGAATCCGCTGCCGCAGGCAATGTCCTGGCTGGCGAGGATCGTGCTCCCTGGGTCCGACGCCGACCGCGAGAGCGAGATCTGAATCTTCGCGCCTTCGTCGCAGGGTGTGACCAAGCCGGAAATATTGCTAAGCCTGTTCTTGACGAGCCGGATCTCGCCCAAGTCCACGGGCGCAGAGGACACAGTAATTCCCGGAATGGATAGGACGTCGGCATTGGGGCCCGGCCACACGATAGTCCCATAGCTAAGCGTGCCCTCCCGCGGTTCCAGCGCTTTGCCATTCTCTTTCAGTTCCTTGGCCGAAATCTCAATAATCGCCGGCGAGGGCTTCGCCGAGATGCGCAGGTAGAATTCTCCGCGCGGAACATCCACGAAATTAAAAGAGCCATCCTCGCGAGTCATCGCCTTAGCGGCTGAGATCTCCATTGCCAAGCCGAGCATTTGAACCGGGCGATCGATCAGCTCCATTCCCACGCCCGCAATCGGCTTGCGGGTGTCGTCGTCCACCAAAACTCCGCTGACAGTTCCCAGCTTCGTGAGTGCTATTTCGACGTAAGCGCTTGCCTGATTCGCAGCCAAATCCGCAACATTGGCATTCCCCAACCCATAACCTTGCATTCGAACGGAAACCTGAAAGGATTCGGCGGCGTTCATGTCGACGCTGAACTCGCCGTTCTCGCCCGTTTTGGCGCTTCCAAACGTCCCTCGATAATCGGTATCGGGCCCTTGGGGGCCGCTGACTATGCCCATGATATTGACGGTCACGCCGGGAATCGGCTGGTGCGAGTCTCTGTCCACAACGGCTCCCCGAATCGAAACAACGGGCTGGGAGGGATTGAGGTTGTTCGTCGGCCGGATAAACGGATCCTGGGCTGAAACCAGGCCCGCGGCCACCATCCCGGCAAGTGGGGCGACAAGACCAATGAGGCGCATCGAGGAACCTCCGCTCGCTTGCTTTTCAGAATACTCGACGCGCGAGGCGGCTATTTGGTGCGATTTAGTCGCGCGGCCTAGGGAGCGTCGAGACTGACCTTTGCCGTCTCCCCCGCCTCGACGGTAACTTCGGAAGCCGGATGAGACGAATCGTTCAGCGCATCCTGAAAAGCGGCCTCCGTATCTGGCGCCGGCCCGGCTACATAGATCGCTTTGTATTTGCCTGGCGCGAGACCGCTGAACATAAACGTAACGCCATCGGAATCCGGGTGCGCCATGGTGAGCGGATTCTTCTTGTAGTCCGCGAACGTCGCCCCTTCCTTCAACAGCATCACCGTCGATGAGTTGGGCACGGCAGAGGCTCCGCGCACATGAACTTCGGCGGTTCCCGCGCGATCGAGCACCACGGTGAGGTGACTCAACGATCCTAACGACGCGGTGAACTCGTCCGGCTCCGGCAGCGGCGCGCCGTCAGAGAAGATCTGCTTAACGTAGTACTGCGAGAACGGCGGCGTCGAAATGCGGTAGCGTTCTCCCGGATAAACGGTCGCTTCCAGTGCGCCGGCAGCGGTGATGGACGGCGCGTCAATCTTCACGGCCGGATTCTCGGGAACCAGGCTGATTCGAAATCCCGAGGGAGCCTGTCCCTTTGCTCCGTCAACTTCCAGGGAAATTTGAAGAGTGGTGAACGCAGACAGCGTCAACCGCACCGGAGAACGCGCATGCGAATCAATGGTCTGGGATACCCAGCGTCGCTGCGGGAACCCTTGCACCGCGGCGAGATTGAACGTCCCATCGGGCAGATTCGAAACCTGGATTCCCGCGCCGCAGGTAATATCTTTCGTGGCCAGCATCGCGTGCGACGGGTCACTCGCGCGGGACAGGATGATTTGAACGCTCGCACCATCCTCGCAAGGCGCGACTAATCCCGAAAGGTTTGCGAGCTTGGTTCGAACGAGCCGAATCTCTCCGAGATCCAAGGGCGTCGAGCCTAGCTTGATTCCGGGAGTCGAGGGAATGTCCGCGTTGCTACCCGGCCACACGATTGTTCCGTAGCTCGACGCACCTTCGGGAGGTTCGAGGGCTTTGTCGCGGCCGTCGCCCTCCAGCGCCTTTGCCGGGATCTCGGCGATGACCGGCGCGGGTCCGGCTGAGATGCGGAGAAAATATTCAGCCTGGGGCAGCGGCTTTATTTCGAAGCTGCCGTCAGGTCCGGTAACAACGCTCACTTGGATTTGCAGTGCGCCGGAATTCGCGAGCGCTTCGACCGTGATCCCTTTAATCGGCTTCCTGCTCGTATCATCAAGGATCACGCCTCGCAGGCTCTGCATTTTCCTCAGCGAAACCTCGATGTAGACGTCCTTCTGCTCCGGGTGGATTTTGCTCAAGCCGACTTGTTGCGGCTCATAGAGGGACGCCCTGGCCATGATCGAAGGATTCCCGACCCCGACCTGCACTTCGAAGTTTCCACCGGCATCTGAAAATGCTCCGCCGACGTTCGCACCCGCGATCGGAGCGCGAGTGTCCTTATCGAGAACCACTCCGCGCACCGTCATGGTCGGCACGGGATCAAGCGCCGACGGCGGCCCGATCTGCGCCTGAAGCGCCACGGCGATTGTTACGGGAACCATCGCGACAAAAATGAACGGAGTCTTCACTAACACATCGTCTCCAGAATACTCGACGCGCGAGCAGGCGGTTGGTTATTGCACACTAGAGGAGTGCGGCGTTGGGACGCCAAAATTGTCGCGGCGCTGGAGAACCTCCGGCGAAGCGACCGGCTTCTGTTGGTCCTGAGCCTGGTCATCGGCGCCCTGGTCGGCCTGGTAGTGGTGGCCTTCATCCTGATCACGGGACGGTTGGCCGCGCGCATGTACCCTGCTGGGGGTACGGGCTGGCGCAGGGTGTTGGTTCCAGTGGCCGGATCGATTTCCACCGGCTATCTGCTGTGGCGCTACTTTCCGTTCGCGCGCGGCAGCGGCATCCCGCAGACGAAGTTCGCGCTGTTCGTCAACGACGGCCGCATCCTGATGCGGACGGTGATCGGGAAGTTCTTCTGCTGCTCGGCTTCGCTCGCCAGCGGCATCGCGCTGGGGCGCGAAGGTCCGTCGGTGCAGGTGGGCGCGGGAATCTCTTCCGTGGTCGCGCGGAATCTCGGCCTTGATTCGAGGCAAGTCAAGGCGCTGGTGCCAGTGGGATGCGCGGCCGCGCTGGCCGCGGCGTTCAACACGCCGATCGCCGCGGTGCTGTTTTCACTCGAAGAGATCATGGGGGACCTCCAGTCGAACGTGCTGGGTTCCGTGGTGCTTAGCTCTGCGACTTCCTGGATGGTCCTGCACCTTGTGCTCGGCGACGATCCCCTTTTTCACGTCTCCGGGTATCAACTGGTGCATCCGGTGGAGTTCGCGATTTATGCGGCTTTGGGAATCGTCGGCGGCTTGGGATCGGTGGCGTTCGTCAAGCTGCTTCTGCACCTGCGCGGCTGGTTCATGACCTGGCCCAAGGCGACCGTCTGGTGGCAACCCGCGATCGGCGGCCTGCTGGTGGGATTGATGGGATACTTCGTCCCGGAGGTGATGGGCGTCGGGTACAACACCGTCGACAAAGTGCTGAATGGCGGCGTAGTGCTGAAGCTGGTTGCGCTATTCGCGGTGCTGAAAATCATCGCGACCGCGGTCTGCTACGCCTCTGGAAACGCGGGCGGAATCTTCGGACCCGCGCTGTTTATCGGCGCGATGATGGGCGCTTCCGTGGGCAGCGTCGCGCATACCTGGTTTCCGCATTACACGGCCGGACCCGGGGCCTACGCGCTGGTCGGGATGGGCACGGCCTTCGCCGGCATCGTTCGAACGCCGCTCACTTCCGTGATCATGATTTTCGAGGTCACGCGCGATTACAACATCATCGTCCCGCTGATGATCTCGAACCTGATCTCCTTTTTCATCTCCTACAAGCTGCAGCGCGAGCCGATTTACGAAGCGCTGGCGCATCAGGACGGGGTGCATTTGCCGACGGCGCAATCCCGCGCGGTATCGGAACGCATCCAGGTCCGGCAGGCTATGCGCGCTCCTTCAGCCGTGCTCTCGCCGGAAGACGAGATCTCCGCGGCGCTGGCCAAGATCAAGGATGGACCGTTCGACGCGTGGCCGGTCGCCGGCAAGGAGGGCCTGGTGGGGATGGTGCGCAACAGCGAATTGGAGGAAGCCGCGTCCGCCGGCCCTCCGGGACGCAAGCTCGCCGACATCCTCGGAAACTCCGGACACGGACTTGACCATGCTCCTGACGCCGAACATCTTCCCCACGTTCACCCCGATCACAGCTTGAGCCTGGCTCTCGAGCGAATGGGAGCGAGCCACCTGCATGCATTGCCGGTGGTGAGCCGCGCGAATGTTCGCGAACTGATGGGAGTGGTTCTGCTCGATGACATCCTGGGAGCTTACGGCGTGTCTGAGGTGAATTCCAACGCAGGAGCCAAAAAATGACTCCTTCAAGCTCCGGGCGCCAGTTCTTTCGCACGATCTGGCTGGTGGCGCTGTCGATCGCGGTCATGTTCGGCGCAGATACGTTCCTGGCGCGGATGGAGGAGGCAGAAACGAACGTCGAAGCCACGCGGCTCTTTGCCGAAGGGCAGAAGTTGCTGAGCCAGGGAAAGAACGCGGAGGCCGCGAGCCGCCTCCAGGACGCGCTCTCCATTGAACGCGGCAATCATGACTATCAATTGGAGCTCGCGCAGGCGCAGTTCGCCGACGGTCGGTATATGGACGCGGAGCAGACCCTCGACGCGTTGCTGGCAGCCGATTCCACGCTTGGCCCGGCGAATCTGGCGATGGCTCGCGTGCTTCTTAAGGAAGGCCGCGTTCGCGAAGCGATCTCGTATTACCATCGCGCGGTTTACGGCGAGTGGAAGCAGGATCCGGAGGGAAATTCGCTGAAGGTCCGCTTTGAGCTGATCGACGTTTTGGCCCGGGAGAATTCGAAGGAGGAGTTGCTTGCCGAACTGCTCGCCGTGGAGGATGAGACCCCCGGGGATGTTCAGAGCCGCGTGCGAATTGGACAGTTGTTTCTGGAAGCCGGATCGCCAACCCACGCGGCGGAAATTTTTCGCGAAGTGCTCAAACAGGATCCCGGCAATGCCGACGCCTATAGCGGCTTGGCTCAGGCGGAGTTTGCGCATGGCGATTACCGCGCCGCCATCGTCGATTTTTCGCAGGCGTTGAAACGAAACCCCGAGGATAAAGAAGCCTCGGCGAAAATCAACCTGTGCAACCAGATTCTGGCGCTCGATCCCACACGTCGCGGATTGGATGCCGAAGAACGGTTCCGGCGCAGCCGCGCGCTGCTGCAGATGACGCTCGACGCCGCAGCACCGTGTCTTGGAACAGGTTCGGCCGATCTCCTCGAAAGCGCACGCAAGTCGCTCGAGGCAAGAATCGCGCCTTCCCGCAGAGAAGATAGCGCCGAAGCCGCGCTGGATCTGGCCGAGAAACTTTGGCAGACGCGGAGTTCCACATGCCCCGCTCCATCGCCGGACGATCCGTTAGCGCTGGTGATGGCGCGGACGGCGGCGCAATAACGGCGCACTTAATCCAGCACGCAAACGAACTCCGCGATGACTCGAAGGTTCTCCGCCTCCTTAGCGTCCAGATCCCAGGCCTCGAATTCCGGATTCAGCGGCTCCATGCGAATCCGCGCATGGCTCCAGGTCCCTTCCGCGTCCTGGACCTTCTCGCTGCGGTAGCGTTTGACCGTGTAGCGATCGTTGGAGCCGCGCCCCAACATCTCCACCAAGACGAGCTTTTCGTTTCGCGACCCGGCGACAGCGGCGCGGAACAGGCAGAGGGAACCATCGGGGATTAGCGGCTCCATGGACCGTCCGACGATCTGGGCGGCGAACATTTGCTTCGCGGGCTTGACGTTGGGAGGGATCTCCTCCCAGCCTTCCTCGGCGACCTCCTCGTTATCGAGAAACTTGCCGGCCGCGACCGCCAAAGAGTAACGAGGCACATGGGTGACGAATTCTCTCACAGACGCCTGCACATTTTGCCGGTACAGCCGGTTGAGCGCGCGCGGAAAGTCGTCCACCATCGTCCCGCTTCGATCGCCGATCGTCAGGAAATTGGAAAGCGTCCCTTCCAGATAATCGAGCAGGCTTTCCGCGCCCATTTCGGAAGCCTTCTGATTCAGATCCGACTCAAGTGACGCAAGAAGCTCGGCTTCCTCGGGGGCAAGCTGATCCCAATCCCGGCGGAGGCGGATATAGAGCTGGTCCCGCTCGGGATCTTGTAACAGAACGCCCACGGCAACCCTCCCGCGCTGCGCAAGGTTCAGTTCCAGAATGGAAAATTTCGCCGCGCGGGTGGTCAAAACGGACATGGCTCGTGAAGCTTATCGGCTTCACGAATCATGACACAGCGGATAACCCTATCGCGAGTGGGCGGTAGTATCCGCCGTGGTAAAGGGGTAGTAAAAGCGCCGCGCACGCACTTGCACGTTGGGCAGCTTCACTTCCACGCGGATATCGCGCTGATTCTTGGAATCCGCCGGGATGTCGGGGATGTAACGAAGAATATACTGGGTTGTCACCTCGCCGGTGATGTTGGCGATGGCGCGAGCGATGTTGTTCAACTTGGCCGTGGCATATCCCCCGGTGCCGAGGTCGTAAGCATAGTTGCCGCCGTCGGTCGGAACTTCCAGATAACCGGAGATGTCGCGATACACATTTTGCAGCGGGTATTCGACCTTGCCGCCGGTGGACAGCGCAAGCTTCACCAGATTGTCGTCGTCGGCGTCGCTGCCAAAGCCATAGGCGCTAGTGCTGACGCCGTAAATGGTCACGAGCTGCCGCTGCGCGAGCTCCAGAACCTCGTCGAGCGTTTTCTTGCTGGAGTTATCGTGACCGTCGCCGATGATCACCACCACTCGGCGAGGCTCGATCGGCTCGCCCTTAACCAGCGTGCGATTGGTGCAAGCCTCATACAGCGCGTCGTACAGCGCCGCCCCTCCACCGGGCTTGAGAGTGCGGAGTTTGGAAACGATCCTCTCCGAATCGCTGGTGGTATTGACCATCAAGTCGGCTTGGGTGCTGAAGCCGATCAGGTAGCCGGAAAATTTTTTGTCGCCCGGCAACAGAGTGTCGACCAAATCGATGGCGGCGGATTGGTAATCCTTCCATTGCGTCCTGGTGGAGTTGCTCAGATCCATCAGGAACCCTACCACGACCGGCTGGTTTCGCTCACGCGAGAAGTACTCGATCGATTGTTCCTGACCGTTATCGAAAATGCGGAAGTCCTCTTTGTCCAGGTCGGAAACAAACTGCCCCTTCTGAGTGGTCACCGTAACGGGAACAATGACTTCACTGGTTGTCGACTTGAAAGGCTCCAGCTTCGCAGGTTCTTGAGCGGGGGCTAAAAGCGCGATCAGCGCGATCCCCAGACCGATGCTTCTCGGGGTCAGCCAGTTGTCCGCAGCTTTCAGCGTCATCACCTGGATTATACAGGGTGATGAAGTTCCACTGGAAGGGGTAAGCGGGCGCAAAAGCGCCCGCTATGACGAGGGAAGGCTCAAGGAATCAGGTTGTTCAGCGGCTAAGGGTGGACTACTGAGGGATTTGGCTTAGGGGGAAATAATTGTGAGGGTTTTGGTTGGATGGGACAACCCGGATTCCTTGAGCCCTCGACATCATCGTCATACGCGCTCAAGGTAAGCAATCCGCCAGCCAAATCCTGGATGGGAAGGTAAGTCTATAAAAAGGCGGCCGATCCGGATCGGCGGTACTAAGGCGGACGTGCCAGCGTAGATGGCAAAAATGGAAAGACTTACCGCTAGCGCTGCGGATTGCCGTTGCGCCCTCCCGGTGGGACTGCAGGAATCGGGCTGGCGGGCCGGGACACTTGGCCGTTTCGAGCCTCTTGAATTTCAACATGGTTACTATCGAGCGTAGCCCCGGTAGATTGGTCAAGCTGCACTTTGGCGAGGGCATATGCCGTCACGGCTTGTACCTCACTCAGTTGCGCATTGGCTAGGTCGCGCTGAACCAAAATGACCTGGAACGGTGTCGAGGTGCCGACACTCAGCTTCTTGTTTTCGGCGTCCAACAGTTCGGTTTCCAGGGTGACCTGCTCCACCGCGGCTTCATGCTTGATGCGCGCCTGCTCCACTGCGATTAACGCATTTTGCACATCCACGCGAATCAAATTCTCCATGCGCTGCACGGACTGCTCGTTCACGCGTAGATTCACTTGCGCGGTCGCCATGTTGGCTTCCGCGGCCCGATTGCGCAGCGGGATGGTCATGGTGACTCCCGCAGAATAGTTCGGAAAGTTCCGAAAGAATAACTGGCTGAGCGAGTTTGAGTAGCCTCCCACCAGAATCGGCGGCGCGCCGCCCGACCCAAGGGGATTGACCGGGCCGGTTAACGCGTTGTTGTGCACGTCGGCGACGGCATCGAGCTGCGGCAGCATGTTTGCCCGTACACCTTCCAGATTGATCCTGGCGCTGTCGATTTGAAGATTGGCTTCCTTCAGCTCCGGGCGTTGCGAGAAAGCTTCCCGTGTCAGGTCTTCGAATGTCTGAGCGGATTCAGCCTGTGGAATGGTCACGCGATCGGTGGGAATGACGTGCGCGGTGGCAAGCTGCGGAGTCGAAACCCCGGTACGGCTGAGCGTGTTCTTAAGGATGGTTTCCTGCTGCAATACGATGGTCTGCGCGGTGATGAGCGCTCCGCGATCGTTGGCGAGCTCGGCCCGCGCGCGCGTGACTTCGACCGGCGCCAAAGTGCCCACATCCACCTGCTTCTGATTGTCTTCGAGAAGCTTCTGCGAATACGCGACTGACCGCTGCGCCACGCCAACGCTTTCGATCGCTTCCACCAGCCCCCAATAAAGCTGAATCACGTTGGCCACGGTGTTAATGACCTGCTGCTGAAAAACCAGGTCATTGACCTTCTGGTTATTCTTGGCGATGCGAATGGGACGGTTGTTCACCGCCCATCCGCGGCCCTGCAACAAATGCTGCGTGACGGTCAAATCCACACCGGAAGTTGTGAAAGGATTGATCAGATTCCGCAGGGAGTTTTGATTCTGGTACAGATTCGTATACGAGAGCGTGGCCGTGGTTCCGCTCATAAAAGCCTGGGAAACGCTGAAATTCGAGGTTTGGTTGGTGGAGACCAGGGAAGTGGTTCCGGTGGTGATGGTGTTTTGTTCCGGCGTGGTCAGGTGCGCCCACTGGATCGTGCTCTGAAAGATGGGATCGTAGCCGATCTGCTCCCCGTTGACGATGTTCACGTTGATTGGAGACAACGTGGGAGGCGCGGCGGCGGTGGGAAGGGCGGCTTCGCTGGTCAGAAAGTTGGTGGCGCCTATCGAGCTGGTGAGCGACGAGGGAACCGTCGCAACGCCGCCGATGCTCCCGGTGGCTTTGGCGCGAAATAAATCGTTATCGGCAAGATCGTAGCCGTAACGCTGGATCTCGATATCGATGTTGTTTTCGAGCGCCAGCGAAATGGCGTCCTGAAGCGAAAGGTACAAATTCCCGGCGCGCAGCAATTGTTCCAGACGGCCGGAGTTGGCAAGACGGATCGGTGGCACTTTGCGCCAGCGGTAATCCTGGCCGAGCCAGTTATACCAATGCGATGCGGGCCCGCCTTCGAGACCCACGGGAGCGTCGCCCGCCGTGACATCCGCGGCCCGCGCCGAAACCGGCACAAGGGATAAGACACCCGTCCATACGCAGGTCCATAGGCACACAAGGGCAATCTGCGACTGAAACTGTTTCATGGCTTTTGGTAAACCTCTGTCAAACTGGAGTTTTTGAGGAATGAAACTCCATGCTAACACTGGCCCTTATTCAGGACCGCTGCAAAAGGGCTAGGTTTGCATAAGGATTGAGATGCGCGAAAAATCGGGGACGCGCCGGATGCGCGTGACGGTCGGATACGATGGCACCAATTATCACGGGTGGCAGGTGCAGCCGGCGCTCGCGACCGTTCAAGGCACGCTTGAGTCTGTGCTTGGGCAGATTGAAGGATCGGCCGTGCATGTCGAAGGGTCAGGCCGCACGGATGCTGGCGTGCACGCGCTGGCGCAGGTGGCGGCGTTCAATCTGGCCAATCCGATTCCGGCCGCGAACTTGCGAAGAGCTATGAATCGGCTGCTTCCGCGCGACATTCGCGTGCTCTCGGCAGAGGAGGCCGCGCGGGAGTTCGAGCCGCGCTACGGCGCGAGCGCCAAGAGCTACGAGTATCGAATCCTGCGCGCTGAAATTTGCCCGCCCTTCGAACGGTTCTACGTCCATCATCATCCGTATCCGCTGAACGAACGCTTGATGATGGAGCTCGGGCCGCTGTTCGAAGGCGAACACGATTTCACCGCGTTTGCGGCCTCCGACGATAGCGATGAGTTGGGCCGGTCAAAGGTGCGCCGGATTTTCAGCTCTTGCCTGACGCGCGAGGGCGACCGTCTGATCTATCGCGTCCGCGGCAGCGGGTTCTTGAAGCACATGGTGCGCAACATCGTGGGGGTGCTGCTGGAGGCGGGCAAAGGCAATCTGACGCGGGAGAATCTGGAGGCTAGGCTGACTCCGGGCTGCGCGATTCCGGCCGGACCAACGGCGCCCGCGCGGGGACTCTTTCTGGTCAGCGTCGAGTATGAATAAAGCCGACGGCTTCGCGGAGTGGAACGTCGGACTTTTGTTTGGTCCGCCGCTCGAACACTTCGACGATTCCCTGCTCCAGCTTCTTGCCGATGGTTATGCGCCAGGGGATTCCGATAAGGTCGGCATCCTTGAATTTGACGCCGGGTCTTTCGTCGCGATCGTCGAGCAAGACTTCGAGGCCCATGGCCGGGGCGGCGCTCATCGTCGCCTGCGCCGCATTCCGCTGGGCATCGGAGTTGTAATCGACGGGCGTGATGAGGATATCGAAGGGCGCGATTGCCGGAGGAAGCACCAGGCCGTCGGAATCGTGGTGCTGTTCCGCGACCGCCCAAAGCAGATTGGTCCCGGCGATGCTGAACGAGCTTAGAAAGATCGGGCCTTCCGCTCCGTTCTCGCCCGTGACGTGAAGACGCTCATCCGGAGGGTCGTGGCATAAGGACGCAATGGTCACGGCCTTCTCGACGGTCAACGCTTCTGCGGTCGCAGGGTGGAGTTCGCC
>JASHRP010000095.1 GCA_030037375.1 Bryobacteraceae bacterium
CGTCGGAAAGATGGGTGGAGGATTGCGCGGCTTTCAGCTTTTCCGAATAAGGACGGGAGTCGACGAAGCGCAGCGGATCGGTGGAAGAGAGGCCCGGTTCAAACTCTTGATAGGCGCCATCAAAGAGAAGGGCGAGACGAGAGCGGGCGTCCAGGCGGAAGTGATGGCCGCACTGGGGGCAGCACTGGAAATTCTCGTCGAGCGCCTTCTTCCAGATGATCTGGGAACAGCTTTCGCACTTAAGCCACAGGCCTTCGGTGCGAACCTTTTTTTCTTCACCCTCGGGCGAGCCCTCGACGCCGGGCTTCTGCCGCGTGAACCAAGCCATTGTCTCTTACCGTAACAGAGGGCGAGGGGCTATCGCACGTGGCGCACGCGGCGCGAGGACTGCGTCTCTAATTGCGGCCCTCCTCAGTCGACGGCGATTGTGGTGCCCATGGCGCTGGTGATCCCGTTGACCGAGATCGTAACGGGCACCGCCGCGCCAGGCGTGACGCCGTTCGGAACGACGACGTTCACCTGAAGGACGCCGGTAACCAGACCGGGCGCGTCTCCCGCGAATTCGACCGTGGCGTTAATGCCTCCGACGGTCGCGGTTACGTTGGGGACCACTAGGAGCTGCGAAGCGTTCGCGGGAACCGGCGTAACGCTGCCGGTAACGCTGGCGGGGGTGGTTTGTCCGCCGCCAGTTCCGAAAAGTTGCACCACAGAGCCGCGAGGCGCGGCGGCGAGTCCGCTGCCGGAGCCGTTATAGGTCCCGTTTTGATTGAGCGCCGCGACCTGGCCCGATCCGGTGGAATTATTGGTGAATAGAGCCGGCGCGGCTTGCGCGACGCCCAATTGCACTCCCGTGGAGGCGACGCCGTTATAGGACACCACCATGGCAGTGCTCAACTGTCCGTTGATCTCGTAGGGGACCATTACGTCTATTTGCGTGGGTGAGACGTAAAGGACCGTCCCGGGATTGTTGTTGAAGGTCACGGAGACCCCGTCGAGCGTCGCATTGACGCCGCCCGAGGAGTTGACGGTAAACAGTCCGCCGTTAGGAGCATTCGCCGGGCCGAGGAGGCTTCCTTTGATGTCGATCTCCTCGCCTGGAGCGATGACGCCTGCGAGCTGACTCGCATTGTTGAAGACCGTAGTGGGCTGGGGCGCGGCTTGGGCGGAGACGGTGAAGGTGACGGGCACTGTTATCGGCGTGGCGAGCACGCCGGAAGAGCTGATGGAGATCGAGCCGGTGTAGGTTTGCGCGGTGAGTCCCGCGGGATTCACGGAAACGTTGACGGTCTGAGGCGTGGTTCCGCCCTTGTTGTCGATGGAGAGCCAGGAGGCTCCGGTGGCGACGCTAACGGCGACAGTGGCGGAACCGTTGGAGCTGGTGATGCTGAGCGGCTGCGAGGCCGGGGCGGTTCCGCCGATTTGATACGAGAAAGACAGCGAGGCCGGCGAGACAGAAATGCTCTGCGGGGCAAGGACATTCAGCGTGACTGGAACGTTGGTGGATTGTGTAGCGGCTCCGGTGAAGGTGAACGAGATGTTCGCGCTATAGGTTCCCTGAGAGAGCATGTTCGCGTTGATGCTGACCTGAACCGTGCTGTTTGTGCCTCCGCTGAGAGGCGTGACCTGGAGCCAATTGACCCCTCCGGTGATGTTGGACACGGCGGCAGTGAAAGAGGCCAGGCCCGGACTGCTGGCGACGGTCAGAGTTTGCGCCGCGGGCACGGGTCCTCCTTGGTTTTCGGAGAACGTGAGCGACGCCGGGCTCACGGTGACCGTGGTCGTGGTGGTCAGGGTCAGCGTGATAGGAATGCTGAACCCGCTGGTCGGCAAGGAGGGGGAGGTGATCAGCAGGTTGCCGCTGTAGACGCCGGGATTGGCTTCCGCGGCGGGGTCATAGACGAGATTCAGATTCTGGGGCGTATTTCCGCTGCCGTTTCCGGTAAGGCCAAGCCATCCGCCGGGCGCATTGATGATGGACGCGCTGAAGGAGACTTGATTGTTCGGATCGGTGCTGGTGAGCGATATTTGCTGTTGGGACTCCGGCCCGGCTAGCGGGGCTGTTTGAATGCCGAAACCGGGCGGCATTTGAACCACGAGCTCCGGCGTCGTGCTCACGGCAAGAGTAACGTTGATGGGCAGCGTGGTCTGGCCGAGGCCGTCGTTGTAGTTCAGATTGACGGTCCCGGAACAGGTGGCCGCGGAGGTTAGACCGGTTGTGGATACGGACACACTTACCGTCGCATTGGTAAAGACGGAGTTGGTGGTAGCTCCAAGCCAATTGCTTCCGCAATTGCTGGTACTGACAACGATATTGAACTGAACGGGCTCGCCGTTGCTTTGTACCTGGATGTTCTGGGCATTGGGCGGAGTCTGTCCGATCTCGTAACTGAAGAGCAGAACGGGGGGCGCGGCCGTGATCTGTATCGACGCGCTGACGGTAAGAGAGACGTTGATGGTCTCCGTGTAGGTGTCGCCGTTCAAGGGCTTGATGGTGATGGTTCCGTTGTAGGATTGAACGCTCAGGCCGGTGGTGTTGACTTGCACGACCAACGAAGACGGAGTGGTGGAGCTGGAGGCAGTCGCGGAGAGCCAAGGTTGATTGGAAGTAACGGAGAAAGGAACATTCGCGCTACCCGAAGCGGTGACGGTGAGCGTTTGGCTAGCGGGCGCGGATCCAGCGAAGGGCGCGGTGAACGAGAGCGAATTGCCCGATAGCGTGGGCCCGCTAAGCTCGATCAACGGGTGCTGGGCCACGACCAGCGTGACAGGGATCGCCGGGAGCGCGGTTCCTCCGGTGGGCGTGATGATTAGATTAGTCGTGTAAGTACCGGGCTGCAAGGCCTGTTCCACGGGATTCACGGTCAAGGTGATGTTGGCGGGCGGCGAGCCTCCAGCGGTCGCGCCGAGAGGGCTTATGACCAGCCAGGTGACCTGTGGGCTCGCCTGAACGGTAAAGGCGATGGTGCCTTGCGTCGAGGTCACGGAGAGCACTTGGGGCTGTGGATCGGTGGTCGTGCCGTATTGAAAGAGGAACGGCGCCAGGCTGGAGGGCGTTATGTCGAGCTCAGCGGTGGAGGTAAGCGTGAGCTGTACGTTGATAATCACCGTGTCGGACGTGGTGGTGCTGGCGGCGGTGATGACTCCGTAGTAGACGGCCGGGAAGGCGGTCGGCATCAGCGCCGACGGGTTCACGCTGACGGTGAACGGCGGTCCGGAGGTGTTTCCCGAAGTGGTGCTGAGCAGGAGCCAATTTCCGCTGTTGCTACTGGTGGTGGCCTGCAGGGTGTAGTTGAGCGGGCCGCCGCTCGAAAGAATCTGGACTTGAGTGGAAGCCGGAGAGCCGACGGAAGCTCCTTCCTCAGCGGTGAAATCGATGGTGCTGGGATTGGCGGAGAGCTGGGAAACCCCGCTCACGGTCAAACTGACGTAGACGATAGCTTGATCGTTGGGGGCGCCATCGACGGTGATGGTGAAGGAACCGTTATAGGTGCCGACGGTGAGGTTCGACGTATTGCATTGGACGCTGAGCTGCACCGGGATGTTGACGGAGCCGTTGGGCATGACGTTCAGCCAGGGCGCGGAGGTCTGAATGATGACAGTGGAGCCGGTATTGGTGGTGTCCGAGACCATGACGGTCTGCGACGCGCTGACGCCTCCGGAGGGAACCGGATTGAACGTCAGGGGGGTATTAGGGGTGGTGGCCGGCGTGACAACGAGTTGGGGTTGCGCAAAGGCTGTGTCGGAATAACCCAAAAGGAACAGGGCCGCCAACGGGGCGAACATAAAGGGCCTGCAACGGTTCATGACAAATCCTCGATTCTTCACGTTTCCGCCAAGGTGCAATCGGCGTTCCAATGAAATCATAAAACAAGTTAGATCGAAAATGTTTTTAAGAGAAACCGGGCGGCCGCATTTTCGACAGACCGGAACGGATGCGGCGGGCCGGTTAAGATGGAAGCATGAGCCCGGAGGGAGGCGCGAAGCCGGAGGGTCCCGCGATTCGCGTGATGAATCTGACGATGGTCTACCGCTCCGGCGGAGGAGAGCTGCCGGTGTTCTCGGGGCTGAACTTCGAAGTCGCGCGCGGGGAGCGGCTGGCGCTGGTAGGGGAATCGGGCGCGGGCAAAAGCACGCTGCTGCATTTGATCGGCGGTCTGGACAGGCCAACGGGGGGTGAGATATACTTCGGGCAGAACGACATTTGCAAGCTCTCGGCGGCGGAGTTGGCGGAATTCCGTAATCGGGAAGTCGGGTTTGTCTGGCAGATTCACTCGCTTTTGGCTGAATTTTCTGCGCTGGAAAACGTGATGATGCCGTTGCTGATCCGGGGCGACGCCAAGGAAACGGCAGAACCCCTGGCCTTGGCGAGGTTGAAGGAAGTGGGTTTGCACAACCGAGCGTCGCATCGAGCAGGAGAACTGTCGGGGGGCGAGCAGCAACGCGTGGTTCTGGCGCGCGCGCTGGCCGGCGATCCGGCCGTGCTGCTGGCCGACGAACCGACGGGGAGCCTGGATTTCCGGACGGGGGAGATGATCATGGATCTCCTGGACGATCTGCACCGGGCGCGGGGTCTCACCTTAATCCACGTCACACACAACCTCAATTTCGCCAGGCGGGGCGACCGCGTGCTGCGGCTTGAACGAGGGCAGTTGGAAGAGGGTTGCGGCGAGGCGATCTCGCCGGAACCTCGAAAAGGCCCGACCTATGTTTGAGCGCTACACGGAGAAGGCGCGGGGCGCGATTTTTTTCGCCCGCTACGATGCCAGCCAGTACGGCAGCCGCCCGATCGAGACAGAACATTTGTTGCTCGGTGTGTTGCGGGAAAATTGGGAGTTGTGCCGCTATTTGGGATCCGGCTCGACGGTGGAATCGATTCGGCGGCGGATCGAAGCGGGGACCACGCCGCGCCAGAAGGTTTCGACCGCGGAGGACTTGCCGCTGAGCGAGGAATGCAAGCGGGCGCTGGCGCTTGGCGCCGAGGAAGCAGAGCGGCTGAATCATTCGTTGATCGCCACCGATCATCTGCTGGTTGGACTATCGCGCGAGGGGAAGTGTTTCGCGGCTAAGATTCTGACGGAAGAAGGCGTTGGAATTCAACGGGTTCGCGAGGGGGCGATGCCGGCGCCGCTGAGCGAAAAGATCTCCGGCGCGGAGCTTCCTTTCGGCGAAGATTGCAAATCGGCTTTCAATTTTTCCGCGGAGGAGGCGGCGCAACTCCGGCAGCGCCCCGGTCCGGCGCACCTGCTTCTCGGAATACCGCAGGTGGACGATTGCGGCGCGGCGAAGATTTTGCGGGATTGCGGGGTGACGGCGGCGGGAATCCGGGCACGATTGATTCCGCCTCCCCCTCCATCCGATCCTGAACAAGGTAGGTCCTATGTTTGAACGATACACCGAGAAGGCTCGGCGGGTGATTTTTTTCGCCCGTTACGAAGCCAGCCAGTTCGGCAGTCCATGCATCGAGACGGAACATTTGCTGCTGGGATTGTTGCGGGAGGACAAGGCGCTGGCGAACCGATTTCTCCGGTCCAGCGCGTCTGTCGAGTCCATCCGCCGGCAGATCGAGGCGCAGACCACTCTGCGCGAGAAGGTGTCGACTTCAGTGGACCTGCCGCTCAGCCACGAATGCAAGCGCGTGCTGGCGTACGGCGCCGAAGAGGCCGAGCGGCTGAATCACAAGCACATCGGCACGGAGCACTTGCTGCTGGGACTGCTGCGCGAAGAGAAGTGCTTCGCGGCCGACATTCTGCACGAGCGCGGCTTGCGGTTATCACAAGTGCGCGAAGAGATCGCACGGTCGAGTTCCGAAAAAATGTCTTCCAACCGCCCGAAAGAAAGCTCGCTGCTTAGCGAATTCAGCCGCGACCTGACCCAGGCCGCGATGGATGGTTTGCTCGATCCGCTGGTGGGCCGGGATTACGAACTGGAGCGCGTGGTGCAGATTCTGTGCCGGCGCACCAAGAACAATCCGGTGCTGATCGGCGAGCCGGGCGTAGGCAAAACCGCGATCGTGGAGGGCCTGGCGCAGCGGATTGCAGATGGCGACGTTCCCTCGTTCCTTTCGGAGAAGCGGATTCTGGCGCTGGATTTGTCGCTTATCGTGGCGGGCACCAAGTATCGCGGCCAGTTCGAAGAGCGGCTCAAGACCATCATGAAGGAGCTGATGGAGAGCCAGAACGCGATCATATTTATAGACGAGCTGCACACGCTGGTGGGCGCGGGCTCGGCCGAAGGTTCGCTTGATGCCGCGAACATCCTAAAGCCGGCGCTGTCGCGCGGCGAGATCCAGTGCATCGGCGCGACGACCCCGGGCGAGTACCGGAAGTCGATCGAGAAGGACCGCTCGCTCGAGCGGAGATTCCAGGCCGTGAAGGTTCCGCCGCCGAACGAAGCGGACGCGATCCGGATTTTGTTCGGGATCAAGGAACGGTACGAGAAGTTCCACGCGGTAGCGTATACGGACGAGGCGATCGAAAATTCGGTCTACACTTCGTCGCGATTCATTCCGGACCGGTTCCTGCCGGACAAGGCGATCGATTTGATCGATGAAGCGGGCGCGCGTGTGAAGCTGCGCCAGACCACTCTGCCGACCGAAGTGGCCGAAGTGGAGAAGCGGATCAAGTACATCGTGCACCGGATGGAGAACGCGATCGCGAACCAGGAGTTCGAGAAGGCGCGGTTCTATTCGGACGAAGAGCGCAAGGAACGCGAGAACCGGCGCCAGATGCGCGAGAAGTACAACCTCGACGAAGCTTCGACCGGCGTGGTCACCAAGGACGACATCGACGAAGTAGTGGCGCGGTGGACGGGCGTGCCGATGACGGCGATCCGCGAAGAAGAAGTTCAGAAGCTGCTGCGGATCGAGGAGGAGCTGCACCATCGCGTGATCAGCCAGGAGAAGGCGATCTCCGCGCTGGCGCGAGCGATTCGAAGGTCGCGAGCTGGATTGAAATCTCCGAAGCGCCCGGCAGGATCGTTCTTGTTCCTGGGTCCGACGGGAGTGGGCAAAACGGAAGTGGCTCGCGCGCTGGCGGAGTTCTTATTCGGTAGCGAGAAGTCGCTGATCCGGTTCGATATGTCGGAGTTCATGGAGAAGCACTCGGTATCGAAGCTGATCGGATCGCCTCCGGGATATGTCGGGTACGAAGAGGGCGGGCAGTTGACGGAGCGTGTGAAGCGCGCGCCGTATTCGGTGATTCTGCTGGACGAAATCGAAAAGGCGCACCCGGATGTTTACAACATCCTGCTGCAGGTGTTTGAAGACGGCCAACTGACCGATGGGCTGGGCAACACGGTCGACTTCAAGAACACGATCATCATCATGACTTCGAACCTGGGAGCGCGGTTCCTGGAGAAGCGCAGCCCGATGGGCTTCTCCGCGCCGGGCACCGGTTTGCCGGCGAAGGTCGAAGACCAGGTGATGACCGAGGTGAAGAAGGCGTTCAATCCGGAGTTCCTCAACCGGTTGGACGAGATCATCCTGTTTACTTCGCTTACCGACGAGGATCTGCTGAAGATCATCAATCTGCTGACGGAACAGATCAACAAGAATCTGGAAACCAAGCAAATGAAGATCAAGCTGGATCAGGCCGCGGCGAAATACATTCTGGAAAAGACCTGCACCGACCGCAGCTACGGCGCGCGGCCGCTGCGCAGGGCTTTGCAGAAGTACATCGAGGATCCGCTGAGCGAGGCCCTGATTCAAGGGTCGCTGGCGCGGCCGGGCGAGTTCGAGGTGTACCTGGGCGAGGGCGGATTGTATTGCCGCCCGCTCCAGCCGCAGGAGCAGCCGGTGGCTGCTGGCGACGTGGCGGAAGAAGCGCCGGCGCCGGCGCCGGGTACGCCGCTGTATATTTTCGAATAGTTCGCCACGAACAAAATGGATCGCGTCTGTTCGGCGTGCGGCGCGGCCGTACCTTGGCGAGCGAGCATCTGCGGACGCTGCGGCGAAGCGATGCCGAAGCTGCAGCCGCCGCCGGCTCCCGAGCCGGCCAGACCGGCGTGGATCAAGAAGCTCGGGCCGCTGGGCGCGGTGGTTGCGGGCGCGATCAAATTTAAGACCGCGATTCTGCTGATTCTCACCAAGAGCGCGCAGCTCAAGATGCTGCTTTCGATGCTCGTGAGTTTCGGCCTGTATTGGACCATTTACGGGTGGAAGTTCGCGGCTGGATTCGTCATCGGGATCTACATCCATGAGATGGGTCACGTCTGGATGCTCAAGCAGTACGGGCTGAGGGCGGGCCTGCCGATGTTCGTTCCGGGTTTTGGCGCGTTCGTGAGCATGTATGACAGTCCGGCGAATGTGGGGCAGGATGCGCGGATCGGGCTCGCCGGTCCGTTATGGGGCGCGGGCGCGGCGATTGCGTTCGCGCTGATGCCATCGGTATATCCGAGCGGGATTTGGATGGCTCTGGCCCAGGTGACGGCTTTTATCAACTTGTTCAACCTGACGCCGGTATGGACACTCGACGGCGGGCGAGCGTTCCGGGCGCTCGATCTCCGGCAGAGGCTGATCTGGATGGGTCTCGCGGCGGTGCTGCTGTATGGGACCCGGCAGTGGCTGTTCGCGGTGCTGCTGATCGGCGCGGCGTACCGGGTGTTCTGGAAGAAGGATCACGCGCCGGAGGCGGATGGCGGAGCGCTGACGGAGTTCTGCGCATTGCTCGCGGTCTTCGCCGCCCTGCTCATGTTCACGCGCCCTTAGGGCTGCAGCGCGGCCTTCACGGCAGGCTGCGCGAACTGGTAGAGCATCAAGTACACGACCACGCCGGTCACGCTGACGTAGAGCCAGATCGGGAGGGTCCAGCGGGCGATTTTGCGGTGGGGATCGAAGCGAGCCTTAAGACCGCGGCGGAGGGTGATGATCGCGAGCACGGGCACGGCCGCCGCGAGAGCGGTATGAGTGCCAAGGATCGTCAAGTAAACCTTGCGGATCAGTCCCGTGCCGGGATAATAAACCACGCCCGCGAGATAGTGATAGGTGAGGTAGGAGACCAGGAAGAGAGTGGAGACGCTGAACGCGGCGATCATCACGCGCTTGTGGGCTTGGCGCCTTCCCTGGCGGATGAGGACATAGGCGATGACCAACAGAACCGCGGCGGTTCCGTTCAGCACCGCGTTGAGAGCGGGGAGATCCTGAACCGTCACGAGATTGGTTTCTCCTTTAAAAGGACCTTCGCGTCGGCGATCACGCGCTTAATCGCGTCGTCTTCGGACGTTTCATAGTAGCCGCGAACTTGCGAGTTGCGGTCCACTAGGACGAAGCGCGTGGAGTGATACAGGCTGCCATCGACGTCGCCCAGATGGAACACGTCTTTATCGAGCTGTTCGAGCGTGGGGACCGCACCGGTGAGAAAGAACCAGACGCCGGGCTTGGCCGAATAGTAGGTCGCATACTTCGCCAGAACGGGCGGCGTGTCGTGCTCGGGATCGACGGTCAGAGAAATCATGCGGGCGTCTGTTCCGGCGAGAGCATCCTGCACCTGGCTCATCTGATGGCTCATGCGCGGGCAGGGGCCGGGGCAGTTGGTGAACATGAAATCGGCGACCCAGACGTGGCCGCGAAGAACGGAACTGTCGAACTTTGCGCCGGTTTGATCGGTCAGGGTGAACTCGGGGACGGTGTCGTAGGACGGCAAGGCTCGGGCCGCGCAGCCAGCGAGGCCGCCGACCGCGAAAGCAACGGCCGCGGCGGAAACGAGGCTAATACGGCTTGCGGTCCAACGCCAGGAGTCCATACAGCGTGGGGAGATAAATGATGCTCGCCAGCAGCACCTGGCGGGCGCGAAGAATCGTATGCTGCGACGCGGCGCGGAAGCCGGTGACCAGGACGAGCGCGCCCAGGACCAATGCTCCGTAGAGATAGACGTTGCCGGCCATGGAGAAAAACGCCGGAGCCAAGCTCATCGGCACCAGTGCCATGGAAAAAAGAACGATGCGGCGGGCGGTGGAATCGCCGTCCGGCTCGACCACCGGAAGCATGCGGATGCCGGCGCGGGCGTAGTCCTCACGGTACATCCATGCAATGGCGTAAAAGTGGGGGAACTGCCACAGAAACAGAATCGCGAAAAGAATGCCGGCTTCGAAGTTAAGATGTCCGCTGGATGCGGCGTAGCCGATGAGCGGGGGCATCGCGCCGGGGATCGCTCCGATGGTAGTGGAAACGGGAGAGACGCGTTTGAGCGGCGTATAGACGAAAAGGTAGCTCGCCAGAGTGAACAGGCCGAGGAATCCGGTGAGGACGTTAACGGCGATGCAGAGCTCGGCAAATCCAGCAACGGAAAGCGCGATCCCGAACCAGAGGGCTTCGCGCGCGGTCACGCGGCCGCTCGGAATTGGACGGCGCCGAGTGCGGCGCATCAGGCCGTCGCCTTGGTTTTCGTACCACTGATTGAGAGTCGCGGACCCGCTGGCGAGCAGTCCGGTGCCGATCAGCATGTTCAGGAAGGCGGACCATCTCCAAGCCGGGGCAAGGTGCGCACCGAACATGAACCCGATGGCGGAGCTCATCAGTATGAAGGTGGTGATGCGCGGCTTGGTCAGCTCAGTGAAGCTCGAGAAACGGTTCATATGGCACGTCCCATCGGAGCGGGGACGGTCTGGTGGACGCGTTCACGGACGTTGCGGCGGATTTGAATCGCAAGGGCGATACTGGCGGCGAGAGTGAGGGCGCCGGTCGCGACATGCGCGACTGTCACGGCGACCATCGCTACGGGACTTGTCGCGGCGTTCAGCCGGGCGAAGTAAGCTCCTATGCCAAGCATGACTTGGGCGACGGTGATCGCGAGCAGAGCGACGGCGGACTTACGAAGAATCTGGTGATCCGGAAATTGGTGAAGCACGAAAGCGCAGACGATGAGGATCGACGGGGCAACAAGCATCGCGCCGACGACATGCGGGAGAACGGTCATCGCGCCATGACGGAATGCCGCGCCAAGCGCCACCTGCAGCAACAGCAGCACCGGCAGAATTAGCGACAAACCGCGCAGCGACGGCACGCCGTAGTCGTCGACCAGGCGCGGACCTTCCTGCCAGCTACGCGAAGTGAAGATCGCAATGGCGACGATGGTTGAGAAGAAGAGCTGCGCGAGACAGGCATGCGAAACGCTGACGGCGGGCGGCAATAGCAGGAGAACAGTGAGTCCGCCGAGGAGGCCCTGGAGGATCACAGCTCCCAGAGCGATCCAGCCGAGATTGCGCATCCAGCGGCGTGGTTCGGCCTTAGCGAGGAAAATCACGAGGCCGATGGTCAGCATGCCGACAAACGTCGCGACCATGCGATGGCCATGTTCAAATAGGACGCCCCCGGTCATTTGCGGCATGACTTGACCGTAGGAGAGAGGCCAATCTGGCACCGACAGCCCGGCCTGGTTGCTGGTGACCGAAGCTCCAGCCACCACCAGGAATAAGGTGCATACGGCCAAAGTTATGGCGTAGCGGTGTAGTGAGGGGTTATAACGCGGGGCCACGTACGCTTTCATTGTAACGCTTCTTGCGGGAATAGAATAGGCCGGGGCCTGCGCCGGATTTCTAGCGAGCCTTCGGGGTGACGCGATGGTAGGATGGCGATTGTGACTCGGAGCGCACGATTTCTATTTGTTACGATGCTGGCGGTAGCCGGATCCTTTGTTACCGCATGGGCGGCGGATCCGCCGGATACGCTGACATTGACCGACGGCGAAATGCTGAGCGGCAAGCTGGTAAAGTCGACCGGCAAGTCCGTTACATTTCATAGCGACGCGGTGGGCGATGTCACGGTGGATTGGTCCAAGGTAAAGGAACTGAAGACGTCGAGGAAGTTTGCCGTGATCCCGAAGGGCGTGACGTTGAAGCGCCATGAGACGGATGGGAAGATTCCCGTGGGCGCACTCAGCGTGGCGGATCAAAAGATTCAAGTCAGTCCGGGCGGCGCGGCTCCGGCGCAGACAGTGGCCACGGGAGATGCGGCATTCGTCGTCGATGAAGCGGCGTACCAGGGCGCGCTTCATAATCCAAATTTCTTCGAGGACTGGAAGGGCGGGATCACGGGGGGTGTGTCGCTGATCGAGGCCACGCAGGACAGCGAGACCTTTACCGCGGCGATCCATCTGACGCGCGCGATCCCGACGCAGGATTGGCTGGCCGCGCGCAACCGGACGCTGATCAACTTCACGACATCATACGGCAAGATCGAGCAGCCCAACACGCCGGAGGTCAAAACCGACTTGGTCCACTTCGACGGCGAGCGCGACGAGTATTTTTCGACACGAGCATACGCGCTGGGCCAAGCGGCGTTCGACCACAATTTTTCCCAGGGACTGAGCCTGCAACAGACGTATAGCGGCGGGATGGGCTGGACAGTGATCAAATCCGATAAGCAGACGCTGGACTTGAAGGCGACGGCTAGCTATATTTCGCAGCATTTTGAGACGTCGGAAAGCAACAAGAGCCTGGTGGGTTCGATCTTCGGCGAGGTTTACACACGCAAACTGCCGCTGGGAATCGCGCTGAATGAGCAGATCACTCTCATTCCGGCGTGGAACGACACCAGTGCGTATTCGTGGAACGCGGGAGCGGGCATCACGATGGCTCTGTACAAACGCCTGAGCTTGAATGTGAGCACCCTGGACACATTTTTGAACGATCCGCCGGCGGGGTTCAAGAAGAACTCATTTCAATTCACGACGGGCGTGACATACACGCTGCCGTAGCCTGAAACAGGACCTCTTAGAACAGTACTTCTTAAAACAGAACTTCGAAATCCCCCAGATAGCGGCGATGATAGCTGCCTAGAAAGACGCCATAGGCGGGATCGGCGACGTTGTCGTGCACGGCGAGAGGATTGAAACGGTTGGTTAGGTTAAGACCCGTCACCGAGAGACGGACCTTGTATTTCGGGGTCAGCGCGATATCCTTCATCAGCCGGGCATCGGCGGAGAAATAGTCCGGGAAACGGGTGGCGTCGCTATAAGGAATTCCGACGTAATTTTGCATGGCGTCCAGGACGGCAAAAGGAAAACCAGTGCGGAATTCGATCATCGGCAGGATATCCACATCCCAAATGTGAGTTTTCATCCGGCCCCACGCGAGAAGGCGATTCGGCACATCGGCGGGAAGATTGCCGTAAAGATCGGGGCGCACCAGTTGGGACGGGAAGTTGCCGAGGAAGTAGTCGAACGTGTTCAGGCTGCCTTCCGAACGGCTATGGGTGTAGGTGAGATTCAACTGCTGGCTGTTTTTCCAAGTGAATTTGCCGGTCACTTCGAGCTGGCGGTAACGCGATTGGCCATTGCCGTTTAAAACAATCTGATTCCCTTCCGGATCGATCACGACCAAGCCGACGGCTTTGTTGTCCATGTAGACGCCGCGCACGCGGAAGAGCGACGAAAAGGCATGCTCGATCTGTACGTTCGCAGTCGCGCCGCGCGGGGAGAAATCGCCAGCCACCTGCTGGCCGTGAACGAGGAAGGTGCGCGGGCCATCCAGGCTGCCGATGACGTTTTCATAAGAGACGGGCTCGCCGATGACACTGCCATCGGGAGCGTAGTAAGTAACGGTGCGGAGCGGATAGCGGCCGAAGGTGTAGACATCGAGCGGCAGATGGTCGTAAAACGTTCCGTAGCCGGCGCGAAGCACGGTGCGATTGTTATCGAAAGGGCTCCAGGCGAGGCCGACGCGCGGAGCGATGCGCAGGTTCTGCGCCAATCTTTGATGCTCAATGCGAGCGCCGTAATCGACGGAGAAGCGCGGGGTGAGCGCCCAGTGATCCTGCGCATAGGCGCTGACCTCAAGATCGGTGCGATTGAACGGCGCTTGATTGGTGAAGGAGATATTCTCCTCCAACACACCCGCGGCGTTCTCGATGTTGACCGGACGGAAATCGTAGCTGCCCTGATCGCCGGTGCCCGTCACGGAACTGCCCATCTTCACCAGATGCGTTCCGGCGAGCTGGAATGGCGCCAGCGACCACGTCTCCAGCCATTCGGTGCGCCGCGAGCCGCGCACTTGCGACGCGAAGAAATTGCCCTGATTTCCTTGGGGCAGGATCGTCATCGGGCCGCTCGCTTGCGCGCCGACGGTTGCGTCGAATCGCTGAAACGAGACGCTGCTGTCGATGAGGCCGTTGAAGAAAGCGTAGCGGTCGATTGCGGTGCCGGAATAGAACTGCTGCGCGAAGCTCGGGGTGACGGGCTGGGGGTTGAAGAAATTGGGGTTGACGAAGTTGGTCTGCTGAGGATTCCACTGAAAGGTCGCGGTCAGGATCTGTTTGGTGGACAGGACGTAATCGAGCTGTGAGAAGGAGTTGATGCTTTGACGCTTGGAGACGTTGTCCGGGAAGGTAAGAGTGCGGTTCTGAAATTTGGTCAGAAGGTATTGGAGCGAGCTGATGAAATACAAATGCCGCTTGATTAGCGGCCCGCCGAGGACGAATCTGGGAGTTTCATCGCGGATTCCGAGCAAGTGAAAATGCAGCGCGCGGAAGTCCGGGAAAACATCGTTGAGCTGGGCGTGCCACTTTTCGCCTCCGCGCCGCGTTTCGACCGCCACCACGCTTTGCGTGAACCGCCCGTACTGAGCCAGAAACGGCGCGTTCAGAACGTTCATGGATTCGATGGCGTCGACGGGAATGCTCTGACTGAATTTGCCGGTGGCGGGGTCAGTGATGTCGCTCTGATTTACCACCATGGAGCTTCGTTCCTGGCCGGCGCCGTCGATCCTTGCTTCGCCGTCCGGCGTGCGCACGACGCCGGGTTCTAGCGGGAGGGCCTGATCGACCGTGGCGGGATTTATGGGGAGGGTTTCAATGTCCGCGGGGCGCAACACGTTGTTGCGAACCACGCTTTGCTCGACCGGCGGCGCGGTTTCGGTGACATCGACGCTCTCGGATTGGCGCTTCGGTTCGAGAGTTAGGGTGACTTCGAGATTGCCGGTGCGGTTGATGGGCACGAGGACCATGGTCGATTCGAAACCGGTCTTGGATGCCGTCACCTCCCAGAGCCCGCAGGCAACAGCGGTAAAATCGGCGAAGCCGCGAGTGCCGGTGCCACGAACGGGCAGTTCCTCGCCGGGCGCGGCGGCCGCGCTTGGAGTAGCGGCGGGTTGCATCTTGACCTCGGTTTCGAAGACGGCAGCGCCTTGAGAATCGACAACGAAGACCTGGAGCTCGGCAGGCGCGCACGTCTGAGCGGAAAGATGCGCATAGAGCCCCAGCAGCGCCACCACGGCAGGAAGCCGCGCGACACCCGCCAAACGGCGGCGAATGTAGAGAGAACAGCGCACGGAGTATTCGTGATGGTAGCAGGCCGGCCGATTGAGTGGGGAACCGTCGGGACCGCTTCGCCGTGCGTGTTATCGTATACTTTTACCCTCTTTTCCCTAATCACTCATGGCAACCCGCACCCCTATCACGGTCGCGCATGGCGACGGTATCGGCCCCGAGATCATGGCAGCGACGCTGCATATCCTGCAAGAGGCTGGAGCTTTGCTGGACATCGAGACCATCGAGGTCGGAGAGAAGGTGTATCTAGCCGGCAATTCCTCGGGGATTGAGCCGAGCGCGTGGGATTCGCTGCGGCGAACGAATGTTTTTCTGAAGGCTCCGATCACGACGCCGCAAGGCGGCGGGTACAAGAGCCTGAACGTGACCACGCGCAAGATGCTCGGGCTGTACGCGAACATCCGGCCGTGCGTTTCCTACCATCCCTTCGTGCGAACCAAACACCCGGTGATGGATCTGGTGGTGGTGCGCGAGAACGAAGAGGATTTGTACGCGGGAATCGAGTATCAGCCCACGCCGGACGAGATGCTGGCGCTGAAGCTGATCACGCGTCCGGGCACGGAGAAGATCGTGCGGTACGCGTTCGAATACGCGGTGCAGTACAAGCGCAAAAAGGTCACCTGTTTCACCAAGGACAACATCCTCAAGATGACCGACGGCCTGTTCCACAAGATCTTCGACGAGATCGGGCCGGAGTATCCGAATATCGAAAAGGAACATTGGATCGTCGATATCGGCGCGGCAAAAATGGCGGATACGCCGGAAGCGTTCGACGTGATCGTAATGCCGAATCTTTATGGCGACGTGCTGAGCGACGTGGCCGCGCAGATCGCGGGTTCGGTGGGATTAGCGGGATCGTCGAATATCGGCGATCAAGCGGCGATGTTTGAGGCGATTCACGGGTCGGCTCCGCGGCGCGCGGGACAGAACATGGCGAATCCGTCGGGGCTGCTGCATGGCGCTCTGCTCATGCTCGTGCACATCGGGCAGGCTGAGGTGGGAGAGCGGATTCACAATGCGTGGCTTCGCACGATGGAAGACGGCATCCACACTTACGACATCTACGAAGAGGGCAAGAGCAAGCAGAAGGTAGGGACCAAGGAATTCGCGACGGCGGTGGTGGCGAGGCTCGG